>CALBSU010000364.1 GCA_937967285.1 uncultured Acidobacteriota bacterium | reverse complement strand
CTCGATCCGATCGAAGCGCTTCGCTACGAATAATCCGGCTCTCACCGCTGTTCTGAAAATGGAAAGCGTGTAAAATACCTTCCACTTCAGAAATCAGAACACCGATTTATTTACCGAATTTCAGCGTTCGACAGGAGGAACAGGTCATGCGGCGACGAGATTTCGTGCGAATGGGCGCCGGGTTTGCCATCGCCCCCGCGGTTCTGCGGAGAAATTACCTATACTCAGAGGAGTTTGCCCAGACGCGACCGCGCGTCGGACTGATCGGCTCGGGATGGTACGGCAAGTCCGATCTCTTCCGGCTGCTTCAGGTGGCGCCGGTCGAGGTCGTCTCGCTCTGCGACGTCGATAAACGGATGCTCGCGGAAGCCGCCGATATTGTCGAGAGCCGCCAGGAATCGAAGAAGAGACCGCGCACCTACGGCGATTACCGCGAGATGCTCAGGGAGAAGGACCTCGACATCGTCCTCATCGCCACGCCCGATCACTGGCACGCACTGCCGATGATCGCCGCCTGCGAGGCGGGCGCGGACATCTACGTCCAGAAGCCGATCAGCGTCGACGTCGTCGAGGGCCAGGCCATGCTCGCCGCCGCGCGCAAACACAAGCGCGTGGTCCAGGTCGGCACTCAACGCCGCTCGACTCCGCACCTGATCGAGGCACGAGACGAGATCATCAAACCCGGTAAGCTCGGCAAGATCGGCCTCGTCGAGATCTACTGCTACTACCATATGCGCGCGCGCGAGAATCCGCCCGACACCGCCCCGCCGGACTATCTCGACTACGAGATGTGGACCGGCCCGGCGCCGATGCGCCCCTACAACAGCCTCGTCCATCCGCGACGCTGGCGCGCATTCATGGAATACGGCAACGGGATCATCGGAGACATGTGCATCCACATGCTCGATACTGTGCGGTGGATGCTCGGTCTCGGCTGGCCGCAGAAGATCAGTTCGAGCGGCGGCATACTGGTCGACAAACAGAGCAAGGCCAATATCTCGGACACCCAGACGGCCACCTTCGACTTCCCCGGCCTGCCCGTCGTCTGGCAGCATCGGACATATGGACATCCGCCCGATCCGCAATACCCGTGGGGACTGACGATCTACGGCGACAAGGGAACCCTCAAGGCCAGCGTCATGAGCTACGATTTCATCCCGATGGACAAGAACGAGAAGCCTGTCCACAGGGATGTCAAATACGAACTTGACGAGTACCCGGTCGATCGCACCGAGAAGGACCTCGAAAAACACGTCGCGCCGGCAATTCGCGGGCACATGAAGGACCTGCTCCGCTCGATCGCCGATCGCGGGCGCCCCGTAGCCGACATCGAGGAGGGCCACATCTCGACCGCCAGTTGCATCCTGGCGAATATCTCGATGAAGCTCGGCCGCTCTCTCGCATGGGACCCGAAGACCCACCGCGTCATCGGCGACAACGAGGCCAACAGGCTCCTCCAGCGCGAGTACCGCAAGCCCTGGGTCCACCCTAAACCGCTTTAACCTTCGGAGGTTTTAAACGCCAGGGCGCCAAGATTTAAACGCCAAGGCGCCAAGATCGCCAAGATTGGTTATTGATATTAAAACCAGCGTTCCAACCCATGGGCAAATGCCTGATGATTAGAACCGGTGTTTAACGATCAATAACCAATCTTGGCGATCTTGGCGCCTTGGCGTTTAAATCTTGGCGCCTTGGCGTTTAAACCCCTTGGCGTTTAGCTATTTTTTGATCAGCTCTTTTTCGCTCGCTGGCTGAAGTTTCAGGCCAATGCCTCCCTGCCCGACCAGTTTCTCCAGATCGTTCAACTCAGTCGGCAGAAAGTCCGTGAAGTTCTCATATCCGTCCCGGGTAATCACGATCACGTCCTCGTAGCGAAGGTAGAGGTTCTCCTCCGGGACCCACATCTGCGGATCAATCGAGAAGACGTGGCCGGGTTTGAGAACGTCACGGTTGTACGGTCCGTCGTCGTGAACCGCCATCCCGACAGGGTGCGAGAGGGTTCCGCCGCCGGTAGCCACCATCTTCCTGGCCGCCTGCTCATAGACGGGTTTCGAGAATCTGGTGCGCTGCAGGACCGGCTCCATGTCTGTCCGCGCCCGTTCGAGTATCTCTTTCGTCGTCACGCCCGGTCGAATGTGCCTGAGAACCGTGTTGCGATACTCGAGAATGAATTGCAGCAGCTCTCTCTGCACCGGCGAGAACTTCCCGTTGACCGGCCACATTCGCGTCACGTCGCTGGTGTAGTACTTGTAGTCCGGCGCGAAATCCAGCAGCACCAGATCGCCGTCCTTCAACTGAGAATTGTTGCGATAGTAATGGCCGTTCCAGATATTGGCCGTGCCTGAAGCCGTAATCGAACGATAACCTTCGAGCCGTGCTCCGCCCGCGAGGAAGATATACCGCGCCGCCGCGTCGAGATGATATTCGTAGAGCCCCGCGCGCGTGCTCTTGATCGCCTCCAGTATCCCCAGACCCGCCAGTTGCGATGCGCGACGGATAAGCGCGATCTCGCGCGGGCTCTTGACGCTCCGCAGTTCGTCGAGGATCGGCGTCAGGTCGCGGATATCGGCGCGCGGAGCCCGCGTCCGAAGCAGGCCAACGAAATTGGCCTCGCGCGAAACCCGGCCGTCCCAGTAATCGGCGGCGATCGCGGCGTTGGCCATCTGTAGTTCGTAGCGGCTCTCGGCGGTGCCTTCCGCCGGAGAGAACATCGTATAGATCACCGGCGCCGGAGCCTTCATCAGATCGTTGAACCAGTCCTCCCCCATGAGCCTTGTGCTCGCGACGGAATCCGCTCCCGTTAATTGCATGACGAGCGCGGCATCCTCGGCCGAAAGCACTTTTCCTTCGTTCCGCTCCAGCCGCTCGTTGCGCGGCGGCAGGAAGAGCGTGGCCATCCTCGTCCGGCCGTCCAGCAGCAGATACGCTCCGGGCGTCTCGATTCCGCTCAGGTAATAGAACTCGTTCGACTGGCGCGGCATCGTGAAGCCCCTGGTCAGCGGAGCCCCCTGCACGATGGCTATGGCACGGTCCCCGATCCGATCGAAGACCAATGACCAGCGCGCCTTGAACTCATCAGCCGGAAAGTCTGTCTGGTGATACGGCGTCTGAGCGGAAACCGATGTGGAGAGGAACATCAACAGTATGCAAAATATGATCAGTTTTCGTTTCATATAATTTTCCTCGTGCCGGCCGGAGCCGTTAAACTCAGGTAACTGAACAGCCCTGTTGCGAAAATAAATTAGACGCCAAAGCGCCAAGATCGCCAGGATGGAATTAAGGAGGGTGACGGCTCATGCTTCCTCCATCTCGCCGCTCGAACATCGGTCAGATCCGGATCTTCATTGCCTGAATAAACCTTGGCCATTCTTGGCGGCTTGGCGTCTAATTTTTTCTCAAGGGCTGAGCAGTTACAAACTTAATTCTTTCCGAACTTCATCTCCGCCAGCAGCCAGGTATTCGGATCGATCCCGACCTGGTCGGGCTCCTTGTCGACGGCAATCTCGAAGCGCTGCGCTTTCTGAGACAACTCGACCTTTTCGACTTTCAACGCTCCGCCGATCGTTATCCCGATCTCGATCGGCAGTCGATAGGGATCTCCCGGCTGCGACTGTCTGAGATCGAGCGAGACCTTCCCTGTCGCCGGGTCATATCGCCAGCCGCCCTCGATGACGGGCGATCCGGCCCGCGAGAGCCATTGCCGGAAGAACCATGACAGATCGAGACCGGATTGCTCCTCCATCGCGCGCTGGAAATCTAGTGTCGTCGCGCTGCCGTCGCGATAACGCCGGTAGTAGGCCCTGATGCCGTTCCAGAATCCGTCCGTGCCCATCAGGTTCCGGAGCATGTGCAGGGTCCACGCGCCTTTCTGATAGATGATCCGGTTGGTCACCTTCGTCATATCGGCCAGGTTGTCGTGCACGACGGGTGCGTTGGGGATCTCTTTCTCGAGCCTGAAGACGGTTGCGCGGCTCTCCTTCAACCCTCTGACGAAATCGTCGCGCCCGCGGGAATGTTCGGCGAAGAGCAGCGTGAAATAGGTCGCGAAGCCTTCGCTCAGCCAGATATCATCCCAATCCTTCTGCGTCACCGCGTTGCCGAACCATTGATGAGCGATCTCGTGAGCGATCAGGTTCACCCCCGACCGCGTGACTCCCCCGGCGGGACTGGTCAGGATCGAATTCTCGCCGTAAAAGATCGCGCTGGCGTGTTCGGTCCCGCCGCCGAAGCCGGCCGCTTCGACATTGGCCAGCTTCTCGTATGAGTACGGGCCGATCCATTCGCTGAAGAACTCCATGGCCTGCCGCGATGCGGCCTCGAACCAGACCGGTCCCGCTTCCCGTTCCTGACGATAGACCCAGGTCTGCAACTCGACGCCCTTGACCGGTCCGGCGTGATGGACCGAAAACCGGGCCACGCCGATCGCATTCGACCACGAATGAATCGGGACCGACTGTTTCCAGTGCGTCAGCCGCCTCAAACCTTCGAGGTCCGTCTCTTCCTGCAGCAGTCCGTTCGCAATCACCTGATAATGCGTCGGAGCGGTGATGATGAACTCGCTGGTCGCCTTGTCGTACGGATGATCGATCATCGGCAGCCACTGACGCGCCTTGTCCGGCCAGTTCTCGCTGAAGAAACATCGCTCGCCGAACTTGTTCTTCAGTATCCGCAGACCGCCTCCCGGAATCCCGCGATACCGGACTGTGAACGGCCGCCGCTCACCCGCCCTCGATGCATTGTCCAGCGTGATCCGCAACCGGTCCCCGGCGTGAGCGAACTTGAGCGCCGCGCCGCCCGATCGCACTTCCGACACGACCATCCCGCGGCCGCCCTTAACATTCGCAAGATCGAGCGCGAATTCCGAAAGCCCGCCCTCGAGGAATCGAAGATCGACTGTCGCCTCGCCGGCGATCTCGTCAGTCTCGTCGCTGAGCGTCAGCCTGAACGAGTAATTCAGCGCATCCACGCCCGGCTGGCGCGGATACGTATCGGCCAGCGACGTCGAGACGATCAGACAAAGCAGAACCAGTTGACCGGCAACAAAAATCCTCTTCACTGTGAACTCCCGAAATATTTTTTGATGATCCAGTCGGGCTGCCACTGATCGGGCTTGCGTTCCTGGCCTGTCAGATCGATCGCCGGCGGCTGATGGTTCTCAGTCGGCAACTCCAGCGTGTCTCCGACCCTCTCCTGCCACTGTTTCATCAGTTTCTGAAGCCTCCTGACGTGAACGCCATTCTCAGGCCGGTCGATCATATTCCTGATTTCGTTCGGATCATTGCGCAGATCGAACAACTGCAGATGACCGATCTTCGGATACGCGATCAGCTTCCATCGCTCGTCCCGCACCGCTCGCTGGATCTGCAGGAAAGGAAGAAAGACGGAATCGCGAATGCTCGACCGCTTCCCTTCCCAGAGCGGACGCAGGCTCTCGCCCTCGACCCCTTCCGGCCGCGCAATCCCCAGCACATCGCAGAGCGTTGGAAAAACATCGAGCAGATAAGTGAACGCCCGCGTCGATTTCCCCTTCGGAATGCCGGGCCCGGCGATGATCAGCGGAGTCCGCATGCTGTGCTCATAAACGCTCTGCTTGCCGAGCAGCCCGTGGCTCCCCAGCGCCAGCCCGTTGTCCGCCGCGAAGATGACGATCGTGTTCTCCGCCTGGCCTGATCTCTCGAGCGCCGCAAGAATCCGCCCGATCTGCTCGTCCATGTGCGTGATCAGTCCGTAATACTCCGCCAGCTGATCCCGGATCACGCTTTCAGTCCTCGGCCATGCCGCCAGATTCTCGTCCCTCAGATTCCGCATCATCCCGTTGTCGAACGGAAGCTGCGGCAGAAAGTTCGGCGGCAGCGGAGGCAGCTTGCGGTAATACATCTCGCGATAGCTTTCGGGCGGCTGGCGCGGATCGTGCGGCGCCGTGAAGGCGACATACGCGAAGAAAGGCTTCTTCCCGTCCTGCTTCTCGATAAACTCGATCGCCGCGTCGGCGAAGAGTTCGCTCGAGAACTTCTCTCCGGTGCGGACTTCAGTGAGCTTACCGTCCGGCCCCAGATCCCTCACCGGGACCTTCGTGTGATCCGACATCCCGCCGAACATGACCGCCTTGCCCTGCTGAAAGGCGCGCAGCCATGACGGCTGGCCGTTGTGCCACTTGCCGGTGGCGAATGTGGCGTAGCCGTTCTCTCCGAGCATCTCAGGCATCAGTCGGACGCCGTTCAGGGTCGGCGCATCCATTCTGAACCACGTCTTGCCGCTCATGAGCATCGCCCGGCTCGGCACGCAGACCGCTCCGTTGTTGCCGCCGAAGATGTAGTTGCCGCGGAAACTGAAGCCCCTGCGCACCAGCGAGTCGATGTTCGGCGTCCTGATCAGCGGATTGCCGTATGCCGCGATCGTGTCGTGCCGCTGGTCGTCGGAGAACAGGATGAGGATGTTCGGCCTTCCAGCCTGTGTACCCGGCCACACCCGAAACATCAGCGGAGCCGACGGCAGCAGCATGCACAACAGTAAAATGATGATGTATCTCATAACGAAATGTACCTGCACTCAATTGATGACGTACTCTATATCAGAGTCATCGGATTGGACAATCTGCTGATGAAAATCGTGCACATTGACACCGATATTTATTCAATGATACATAAACCCATATGAAAACTACCGTAGAGATTTCCGATGCATTGCTCGAAGAGGCCAGAAAGGTCGCGGCGCGCGATAAAACAACGGTCCGGGACTTGATCGAGCGGGGCCTTCGTAAAATACTGACGGAACGAAAGAGCGTGCGCGACTTTCAGTTACGCAAGGTCACATTTAAAGGTAAAGGGTTGCAACCGGGTGTTGTCGAAGGCGACTGGGAACACATTCGCGACCTGATCTATGAAAAACGAGGCGCATGATTGCAATTGATACAAATATCCTCGTCTATGCCCACCGGGAAGACTCACCATGGCACGACAAGGCTTATGAAGTGATCTCGGATCTGGCTCAAAGCCGTCTGTCGTGGGCACTTCCCTGGCCCTGCCTGCATGAGTTTCTTGCCATCGTAACTCATCCTCGAATCTACAATCCTCCGACGCCAGTGAAGATTGCAGTCGAGCAGATCGAAGCATGGCTGGAATCACCGGGGCTGTCTCTCCTGTCGGAGATCAACGGCTACTGGACTGAGTTACGAACAGTGGTTGAAAATGGACGAGTATCCGGACCTCAGATTCACGATGCTCGAATAGCTGCATTATGCAAATTACACGGAGTACGAGAACTATGGACAGCCGATCGTGACTTTACACGATTCCCGGGTATCGTCGTCCGCAACCCCCTGATTGGTTGAGACAAGATGACCAAGGGCGAATTATTAACAAGGATCACGATCTGGGCATCGCTCGCCGGCTATGCCATCGGAGCGGCATACCTGCTCTCGCGACGGCCGCTCAAATGGGAGGCCGCGGCGCGATGGGCGTGGAGCGCCGGCTGTCTGAGCCTGATCGCACACGCCATCTTCGCTCTCAAATATTTTCACGACTGGAGCCAGTCCGACGCCTGGGTCGAAACCGCCCGCCAGACAGCAGAGGTCTTCACCATCTACTGGGGCGGCGGCCTGATCATCAATTACGTTTTGATCCTGTTATGGATGGCCGACGTCGTCTGGTGGTGGGCGCGCCCCGAATCGCACCGGAACCGCCCTCGGATAATCGACCGGATCTGGCAGGGATTCCTGCTCTTCATCATCTTCAATGCCACAGTTGTCTTCAAGACAGGGCCGCTGAGGTGGATCGGCGTGGCCCTCTGCTCGTTGCTGATCATTCTGTGGTGGAAGGAATACCGGTCATCCGAACGACTCTCTGCCGAATAACAAAATGGAAACAGCAAACACACACAGATCGACACTGATCTTCGCGCGGCTGCCGATCTACTTCGGCTGGGTGAACATGACGATCGCCGCGCTGGCGATGGTCGGGACGCTGCCCGGGCGAACTCAGGGGCTGGGACTGATCACCGAGCCGCTGCTCAGGGACACAGGCATCGACCGCGTCGCGTTCGCGCAGATCAATCTCTGGGCGACGCTGATCGGTTCGCTCTTCTGCGTTGGCATCGGACGGCTGATCGATCGCGTCGGCAGCCGAACGGTGCTGACCGGAGTCGCGGCCGCGCTCGGCGTGGTAGTCCTGCTGATGAGCGGCAGCACCGGGCTCGTCACCCTGGCGGTGCTCATCACGCTGACGCGAGGTTTCGGACAGAGCGCGCTCTCTGTCGTCAGCCTGACGATCGTCGGGCAGTGGTTCTCGCGCCGGTTGAACATGGCCATGGCGATCTACACCATCATCCTGAGCGTAGGCTTTATGATCGCGTTTCCGGTAGTCGGATCGATGGTCGGAAGCGCCGGCTGGAGACAGGCGTGGGCAGGGGTCGGCGGAGCGATCCTCTTCGGGCTCGTCCCCCTGGGCTGGCTGCTGATCCGCAGATCGCCCGAGAACATCGGGCTCGCGCTCGACGGCGGGCATCATCGCGATTCGCAACCGGAGGATGAGAAGACCGGGCACACGCTGGGTCAGGCGCTGCGAACGACGGCATTCTGGGTCTTCGCGCTGGGCAGCGCCGTCTACGGTCTGATCGCATCGGGCATCGCGCTGTTCAACGAATCGATCCTGGCAGAGATCGGATTCGACGCGGCGACCTACCACCGGAGCCTTGTGATCACGGCGCTGACCGCTCTGGCCGGCAACTTCCTCGGCGGATGGCTGACGACGAGATGGTCGCTCAATCGACTGATGGCGCTGGCCATGGCCCTGCTTGCGGCTTCATTGGTTGCGCTGCCGAGTCTGCGGACGCAGATGCACGTTGCCGCCTATGCCGCAGTTATGGGAATCGCCGGCGGATTCATCATGGTCATCTTCTTTTCGTACTGGGGCCGGGCTTACGGGCGGGCCCATCTGGGCAAGATTCAGGGCGCCGCGCAGACGCTGACAGTGCTGGCCTCGGCGGTCGGACCTCTGCTGCTGGCCGAATGCGTGACGCGGACAGGTTCGTATGCGGTTTTGTTTTATCTGCTGGCTCTGGTGGTCTGCCTACTCGGAATCGCCGCCTGGGCAATCAAGCCGGGAGATTTAAACGCCAGGGCGCCGAGGGATTAAACGCCAGGGCGCCAAGGGATTTAAACGCCAAGACGCCAAGGGATTTAAACGCCAAGACGCCAAGATCGCCAA
>CALBSU010000363.1 GCA_937967285.1 uncultured Acidobacteriota bacterium | reverse complement strand
TTTAATTCAGGGATATTAAGTTGCCTTCCTGCACTTAAATTCCCTGTAGCGAGCCTTCGATTTTTCAATATTATCCTGTAAATCCTGAAAAATCCTGTTAATCCTGTCGAAAGATTCTTCTTCCACAAGCTGAGTATTTAGTCGGAGGCACAGGTTGTGATCAATGCGAATATATTAAATGCGAATATATTAATGGATATGTACGCTCACATGCGTTGGGCGGATGCGCAGGTCTGGAGTGCGGTGACTGCTCACCGGCCGGCGGCAGAGGATCCGAAGATTAAGGAGCTGCTCGAGCATATCCACATCGTCCAGAAGGCGTTTCTGATGCTCTGGCGCGGAGAAGACATCACGGAAAATATGCCGCGGTTCGACGATCTGGCTTCAGTGCTCGAATGGGCGAAACCCTGCTACGGCGAGGCGATTGAACATATCGAGGCGATCGGCGAAGAGGGCCTCTCTGCGCCGGTGAATTTGAAGTGGGCGGCGATGATCGAAAAGCAGATCGGTCGCAAGCCGGAAGCGGTGACGACGGGCGAGACGGCGCTCCAGGTCGCGATGCACAGTATCCATCACCGGGGGCAGGTCAATGCCCGGCTGCGCGAGCTGGGCGGGGAGCCGCCGACTGTCGATTACATCATCTGGCTGTGGAGCGGCAGACCTGAACCTGAATGGCCCTCAACAGGCGGCGACATATGAGTGAGACGGCATCATCGTTCAGCGAGCGGGACCGGATTCTCGAAAGTCTCGGTCTTGGCGAGGTCCCGTCGCCGGATCTGCACGGCCTGCGCGAACTCTACGGCGGCTGGTCGGCCAGCGTCCCGTTCGACAACATCAGAAAGATGATCGCATTGCGAACCGGGGAGGCTCTGCCCGGTCATTCGGCGGAGGATTTCTTCGAGAGCTGGTTGCGCGACGGCGTCGGCGGAACGTGCTGGCCGACCAGCAATGCTCTTTATGCGCTGTCGATCGCTCTCGGATTCGACTCCCGGCGAATCGCCGCGTCGATGCGTGATATCGGAATCATCAACCACGGCAGCATCAAGGTTCGTATTGACGGGCGGGACTGGCTGATCGATTCGTCGATCCTCTGCAACACGCCGCTGCCGCTCGGTGAGGAAGTTTTCGCGACGGGCGATCCGGTCTTCGAGGTCGAAGTCGAACAGGTCGACGGAACGCACATCGTCTGGACTCACACGCCGCCACATACCGAATTCATGCCATGCCGGCTGATGGTGGACCCGGCCGATGGGGAGCTGTACCGGGAAAGGTACGAGGCTTCGCGTGAGGTGAGCCCGTTCAATCAGCGGCTCTACGCAAGACGGAACCGCCCGGGCAGGATGGTCGTACTGCTGGGTAACACGCTTTTCATCAAGACTGAGGAGGGAATCGACTCTGCGGAGCTGACGCGCGAGGGCGTCTGCGAGGCTCTGAGGGATCTGATCGGCCTGTCGGGGGAGTTAATCAAACGATGGGTCGATGCGGGGTGCCTCGAAGCGTCGTTCGAACCGCCATCGGGGCCCAAGCCTCCGCCGTTCGAGGGCAAGCCTCCCAGGCAGCGGATAAGTTCGTCACCGGAAGTGTAGTCTGTCATAACCACAACAACTGGAGGTCAGTATGGCAAAGGCAATCGGCATTGCGGTAGTCGGATATATCATCATCAGCATTCTGATTTTTATTCTTCTGACCGGCGCGTGGTATGCGGTCGGAGTTAACGGAGCATTCCAGCCCGGGGTCTGGGATGTGACGCCGACCTGGCTCGGGCTGATGATCGTCTCGTCGCTCGTGGCCGCGATCATGGGCGGATATGTGACAAGTATGATGACGTCGGATTCGCGAGCTCCGAAGATCCTGGCCGGCCTGCTGCTGGTGCTCGGTCTGTTAATGGCGATTCCGATCCTGACGGGATCGGGGCCGACGGCTCCGCTGCCGAGACCGGACACTCTGCCGATGTTTGAGGCGATGTCGAACGGCAAGCAGCCTTCCTGGCTGGCGCTCCTCAACCCGATTCTTGGCGCGGTCGGGGTGATGGTCGGATCGAGACTTCGGTCGGGCAAATAACCCTTCAAAAAAGACGGCGCCGCGACCAGCGGCGCTGTCTGACCTTTCTTCCACAATCGCGCTCGCATTGCGCCTACTGGAGATACGAGGATGAGAACGCCGACGCTTTTTCGTCTCAGCGGCATCTCGGCCCTGCTGGCGGGTCTCCTCAGGACCGCGGCATCGTTTCTGCCGTTCTTCAAGGTTGAATCGTCGACGGGCGTCGAACTGCTCTACTTTTTAATTGATATTCTGATTCTGTTCGGACTTATCGGCGTCTACCTGATCCAGCATGAAAAGGCCGGCTACAATGGATTTTTCGGCTTTCTGCTGGCGATGACGGGAACAGCGCTGATCGTCGGGCCGGAAGGGGCCGATATCTATCGGATGGGAGCAGGGACCATCGCGCTGGGAATGCTGCTGCTGGCCTTCGGCAGCCTCAGGGCCAATGTGTTGACTAATCGGGCGCCTTTGTTCTGGATGGCTTCAACATTGTCGGGAATAGTCGGATCGTGGCTCAGCGGCAGGGCGATGGAATATGGTTTTTTCATTGCGGGCCTGGCTTTCGGTCTCGGATTCGCCCTCGCCGGTTACGAAATCATAAAATTGATCCGTATCGGTAAAAACAGAGATTAAGGAGTCAGGCATATGGAAGGGCAGTCGGACTATGAAAAACTGCTCAGCGCGATCAGCTTCGCATCGGTCAGGCATCGCGACCAGAGAAGAAAGGATGAAGAGGCGTCTCCGTACATCAATCATCCGATCGAGGTGGCCGAGTTGCTGGCGCGGGTCGGCGGGATCACCGACATCGTGATCCTGCAGAGCGCGATCCTGCACGATACGATCGAGGACACAGAAACGACGGTCGAAGAGATCGCCGTCCATTTCGGAGCGGAGGTCAGCCGGATAGTTCGTGAAGTGACGGATGACAAGAGCCTGCCGAAGGCTGAACGCAAGCGCATGCAGATCGAGCATGCCCCGCACCTGTCCGCGGGGGCGAGGCTGGTCAAACTGGCCGACAAGATCTCCAACGTGCGTGCCATCGCAGAGGCTCCGCCGGCAGGATGGTCGCTCGAAAGATGCCGCGAATACCTCGACTGGAGCGAAAAAGTGGTTGCGGGTCTGAGAGGCTGCAATCCGCTGCTCGAAGAGCTTTATGACATGATGCTCGAAAGAGGACGCCGGTCGATCGGGTCGCTCGAAACATAGTCCCGGGCGGGAAATCACTATATTAATGATGCAGGAATAATTTGTATGCGGATCAGAAGCGTCGAGAACGGGGATGCCATCGTCTGGGAGATGATGCGGAATAAACTGTGGCCGTCTGAGCCGGGAGAGCACGCCGCCGAGATCGCCGCTTATTTCGAGGCGCCCGGAGAAGGTCAGGTCCTGATTGCGGAGACGGAAGACGGAGAGCCGGCGGGCTTCGCCGAACTCTCGATCCGGTCTTACGCCGAGGGCTGTTACTCGGGCCGCGTCGGCTATCTTGAAGGCTGGTTTGTCGATGAGCGGTTTCGTCGTCGAGGCGTCGGGGCCGCGCTGGTTGAAGCATCTCTCGACTGGGCTCGCGGTCGGGGCTGCACGGAGTTCGCCTCCGATACCGAGATCGACAACGAAGTCAGCGCCGCTGCTCACCGAGCGCTCGGGTTCGAGGAGGTCGAAAGAATCATCTGCTTCAGAAAAGATATCTGATCGAGCGTGTTGTAACAGCAGAATCACCCTCGAATCCGGGGGGAACGATTATTTCCGGCGCCCGATTTTCGCCCGATTTTTCGTTGGCAACGGCCCTCCTTTTTACGCCTGGTTCATCAGGCGCGATCAGGAAACTATATGAAGATATTTCTCTCATACGCGGGTGAGGATCGCGAACAGGCTGCCTCGCTCAACCAGATGCTTGAAGCCGAGGGATACGAGGTGTTTTTCGATCGGACAGATCTGCGACCCGGCGAGAAGTACAATCAGAAGATTCACGATGAAGCCGCCTCATCAGATCTGATGATCTTTCTGATCTCACCTGACTCAGTGGCCGAAGGCTCCTATACCCTCACGGAATTGAAATGGGCCAAAGAAAAATGGCCCGATCCCGAAGGGCACATTCTGCCAGTAATGATCCGTCGGACCGAATATAAGAACATCCCGGCCTTTATCAAATCCGTCCTGACCGTACTCGAACCCGAGGGGAATCTGGAGGCCGAATTGCTGCACGAGGTGAATATTATTGCGAAACGAAGATTTACCGACAACACCAGAATGTCCTGGACCAGAGGGTTCAGGAAGGGCAGGGCGTTCGGTGAGAAATTGACGGCCAGATTTTTCGATTGGCTGAAGTGATCCGGATACTCATTTCTGATCTTACTCAACAGCAAGGATTCACGTAGTATCCAAATGCGGTATATTTCAAATAAGGAAACTCTGATGAAAAGAAGATCACTGATGATTGGGCTGCTGTTTTTGTGCCTGGCGCAGCTGGCGGCAACAGCGGGGCACTCAGCGGCGGGCGGGAGATTCGAGATCTCGTATCCGGCGGGGGTGGACGGCGGTCCGATCACGGGCCGGGTCTTCGTCATGATCTCGAAGAGCGACCGCGTCGAGCCGCGTTTGCAGGCCGGGTCGTACGGCGGATCGATACCGTTTTACGGGCTGGACGTGAACGGGATGAAGCCGGGAGAGAACGCCGTCATCGACTCATCGGTATTGGGTTATCCGCTGGAAAGCCTGAACCGGCTTCCGGCCGGCGATTACTACGTTCAGGCTCTGCTCAACGTTTACACTCAGGTGCATCGCAAGGACGGGCATGTGATCTGGGTTCACTGGGACCAGTGGGAGGGGCAGCAGTGGAACCGTTCGCCGGGCAATCTGGTGAGCGAGGTGCGGAAGGTGCATCTGGATCCGGCGAAAGGGTTCAGCGTCAGTCTGAGTCTGACCAGGAAGCTGCCACCGGTCGAGATCCCGCCGGACACCGCATGGGTCAGGCGAGTGAAGTTCCAGAGCAAAATGCTTTCGGAGTTCTGGGGGCATCCGGTCTACCTCGGCGCGACGGTTCTGCTGCCGAAGGGATACGATCAGGATTCGAGTCGAAAGTATCCGGCGATCTATATTCAGGGCCATTTCGGATTGCGTGCTCCGTTCGGATTTACGACCGAGGCGGAACCGGAAGGGCAGCGCCGGACGCGGCCGAATATATCGGCCCGCGAGAGCGGATACGAATTCGCGCAGTCCTGGATGTCGGACGACTTCCCGCGCATGGTGGCGGTCACGTTTCAGCATCCGACGCCGTATTACGACGATTCCTATGCGGTAAATTCCGCGAACAACGGGCCGTACGGCGACGCTCTGACGCAGGAGCTGATACCGTACCTCGAGGAGAAGTTCAGGATCATGGCCGATCCACGGGCGCGTGTGCTGACCGGCGGATCGACCGGAGGCTGGGAGTCGCTGGCGCTGCAGGTCTTCCATCCCAAGTTCTTCAACGGCACCTGGGTGCTCTATCCCGATCCGGTCGATTTCCGGCGCTATCAGATGACCAATATCTATGAGGACGACAATGCCTTCGAGGTCCCGGTCGGAGACTGGGGGCGGCTCGTCCGGCCGCTCTCGCGCGATGCCGAGGGGCAGGTCACGCTGACGATGCGGGAGATGAACCGGCTCGAAGCGGTGCTCGGCAGCAACGTCCGCTCGGGCCAGCAGATCGCGGCATGGGACGCGGCCTACGGCCCGGTCGGCAAGGACGGCTATCCGCGCCCGGTCTGGGACAGGCTGACCGGAAAGATCGATCGCGAGGTGGCGCTCTACATGCGCGACAACGGCTATGATCTGCGCTACAACCTCGAGAAGAACTGGTCCCGTATCGGAAACGATCTGGTCGGAAAGATTCACGTCTACTGCGGCGACATGGACAACTTTTATCTCAATCTGGCTGTCTACAAACTCGAGGATTTCCTGAAGGCAGCGGAAAACCCGAGGGCGGATGCGGTCTTCGAGTACGGACGGCCGATGAAGCCGCACGGATGGCAGCCCTTCACGAACGCCGAGCTGGTTCGCATGATGGCGGATCGAATCAACAGGACGGCCCCGGGGATGGTCACCACCGTGGCGGGCGGCAGGTGAAATGGAGTACATCCTCGAGACGGAGCGATTGTTCCTTCGCCGGATCGAATCCGACGATGCCGGATTCATTCTGCGGCTGCTCAATGATCCGTCGTTCATCCGGTACATCGGAGACAAAAAAGTCCGGTCAATCGAGGATGCCGAAAATTATATCCTGGCGGGGCCGGCGGCAAGTTACGAACGACATGGATTCGGGCTCTGGCTGGTCGGACTGAAAGAGACGGGTGAGCCGCTGGGCATGTGCGGGTTGCTCAAACGGGAGGAGCTGGAGGATGTCGATATCGGATACGCTTTCCTGCCGGCCTTCCGGTCGATGGGATACGCGGCCGAGGCGGCGGAGGGTGTGATCGGGTTCGCCCGCGCGCGGCTCGGGCTCGGACGAATCGTCGCCATCACATTGCCCGGCAACCAGTCCTCGATCAGGGTCCTCGAAAAGAACGGCTTCCGTTTCGAGAGGACCGTCAAATTGACCGACGACGGCGACGAACTCAGCCTCTACGCTTCGAATGTCGCCAGAAAATGAATCGGGGATATCGTATGTTGAAATATATCTTTATCGTAGTCGCAGTCATTGCACTGATTCAGTCTGACGGGCAAACAAACGGGGAGAAGAGAATGGAGATGAAGAGGGCGAGCGGGACATTCGAGGTGAAGATCGAGCCGCAGCCGGGCGACGACTCCGGGACCGGAGCGAAACTCGGGCGGATGCTGCTCAGGAAGACCTATTCCGGCGATCTGGAGGGCGAAGCCGAGGGGCAGATGCTGACCGCTGTGACGGAGACTCAGGGATCGGCCGGTTACGTCGCCATCGAACGGGTGACCGGAACGCTCGCCGGCCGCAAGGGAGCTTTCGTGCTCCAGCATACCGGCACCATGAACCGCGGAGCCCAGGAACTGACGATCACAGTCGTTCCGGACTCTGCTACAGACGGACTCAAGGGGCTGACCGGAAAGCTGGCCATCCGCATCGCCGACGGCAAACATTATTACGAATTCGATTATGCGCTTCCGGATTAATCCTCACAGCCCGCGGCCGGCAAGGCTGTTCTTGATCCTGCTGGCCGAGTTGAAGGCCTGATCTGCCATCTCGCGCGATCGTTCGATATCGAAGGCGTGATACTTCAGTTTCGCCGCCTCGAGAATCCCCTGGAGTTTCTTCAGCTCGCTCTCTTCCGCCCTCAGATTGAGACGCCGTTTCTTTCCTTCATTAATAAGATAAAAAGACCAGTCGATGACCTCGTCGGCGCGGGTGAAGGCCGCGACGATGTCGCCTCCCTTGCGCGGGACATCGAGCGACTTCGAGGCGCTGCCGTTCTCCCTGTGGCATTCCGCGCACAATTTGACCGTGTCGGGCGGCCAGTAGACGACCGAATTGGCCATGTGCTGATGACACGTCGTGCAGTTGGGCGCGCCGTCATCCTTGAGGACCTTCTGAAAGTGATCGCTTGTGACAAAAGCGTCGACCGCCTGTTCGTGACATTCACGGCAGGTCGTATTGATGTTTGACGGATGGAGCCTGCTTTCGGCCGAGGCGTGATTGAAGACGCCCTTGTGCGCGGCAACCTTATCCTTTGCCATCGGATCTCCGCCATGGCACTTCTCGCAGCCGACCCTGTGCTTCTCGTGGTTGGAATTGAGCCACTGGTAGAAATGCGCGCTGACGCGGACCGGCTCCGTCAGTCGGGAATGGCAGAGCACGCAGTTGTTGGTGCGAAAGAATTTCAGATTAGACGACCTGGTGCTCTGCTGCACGGCCCACGCCGGAAGTGCGGTCATGAAGATTCCGGCCGCAACCAGGATTCCAACTTTGATACGGTTCATCGGTATTTCTCTCCGGCGCACATTACCCTGGCAGTGGAAAAGTCCCGCATCCATGCGTGAAAACCCGCAATCCGTATTCGGGCTGAGTGCGTAACTCAATGCATATAAACAGGATATGCATCGGCCGATCGGGTACGGTAATTGCCTCTCCAATACCAAAAAGGAGTCCGTCATGGGTGAATATGACATAATTCGGGAGAGTTTGACCAGCCGCTATAATGAAATCCGGACCCGACTGCAGAAGATCGTGATGGATCGGCGCCACGTCAACAAGCCGCTTGAAAAAGATTTCGCCGAACAGGCGATCGAAACCGAGAACGACGAAGTGCTCGACGCTCTCGATTCCCGGATCAGGGAAGAGATGAACCAGATCGAGCGGACGCTGAAACGAATTGACGCCGGAGAATACGGCTTCTGCGCTGATTGCGGAGAGAAGATTCCCGAGAAGAGGCTGCTGGCGGTACCCGAAGCGATCAGATGCGTCACCTGTGAAGACCGTCGCGCCTCATAAGGCTGACAGTTCAATCGATGGAGTGAGCAGAGTTATGTTGAGAAGTTTAAAGTTACTCGCAATCATCCTGACAGTGAGCCTGACTTTCGCCGCGGCGCAGGTTCCGAAGTTGCCGAAATCGACCGCCAAACCCTCCGGATCCGACAGGAAAGAGATCGCCGAGGGATCGCGGCTCTATCAGCATTACTGCGCCAGTTGCCATGGAATTGACGGGCGCGGCTCCGGGCCGGTCACACCGGCGCTCAGGACCGTCCCTCCGGATCTGACCAGAATCGAGAAGAAGGCCGGGGCCTTCCCCGCGGAGGAACTCCAGAAATCGATCGCCGGCCGGAACGGCGTCAGCGTCCACGGCACCAGCGAAATGCCCGTCTGGGGAACTGTCCTGCCGAAGAAAGAGATCGCCAGCATCGTCAAATACCTCGAATCGATTCAGCGCCTGATGTGAACAATTAAACGCCAGGTCAGCAAAGGAGATTTAAACGCCAAGGGGGAATAAAGGATGGGAAGGTTCCAGCTTCACCCGTCTTGCCGATCGATCATCGGCTGGATTCGGTGTTTTACTTCCTTAATAAACCTTGGCTCTCTTGGCGCCCTGGCGTTTAAATCTCCTTCACCCGACCGCGAACAACGCCATAATCAAAATATATTTTCAAAAACGCATCTGTTACTTATAAATTAAAACGCCAAGTCAGCAAAGGAGATTTAAACGCCAGGGCGCCAAG
>CALBSU010000362.1 GCA_937967285.1 uncultured Acidobacteriota bacterium | reverse complement strand
CAACTCTCTGTGTTCGGCATCTCTCAGGACGCCTCAAACAACATAGAACATATTAACTGCCATTGCAAAAGGCTGAAGATGTATCACGAAGCGCACACTCAGTTCAAGCCATCCCGGTCATGTCGGAGAAGCCGGCTCCGTCAGGAAATCATCTGATACCGGTTGGCGGGAAAATCCGCTTATATTAATGATGGAAAGATTCAGAGCACCGGGAGTCGGAAATGAGTAGAAAAATATCCAGCGGCAAGGTAACGGAAAGTTTATTCATCGCCTGCGTCATTCTCGTCGCATCGGGCGCCGTTTTCTGCCAATCGGTTCCTGACGGCACATCCGGTTTGAGGGCTGGCGTGTACGTGACGGATCGAACGGGCCGTCCCGTGACAGGTCTCGCTCAGGAAGATTTCGAGGTCTCGATCGGCGGATCATCGGTCAGGATCACGGGGTGCGCAGAGGTCGACGAGCCGTGGAGCGTGCTCTTCGTGGTCGATGACTCGGGATCGGTTCAGAACGATCCGCGTTACGGTCAGGTTTCTCGTCTCTGGGAAAAGAAGATCCGGGAGTTAGCCGAGACTGGCAATCCGGGCAACGAATACGGGGCCATCGTCTTCGGCCAGAATGTCGAAGAGATCATGAGCTGGACGCCGTACAGTCGGGATGTCTTCGACCGGTCCCTGCAGCGGCTCCACCAGGACCGTAAACGCAAGGGATCGGCGCTCTACGATGCGATGAACGCCGCGACCGGTCTCTTCGGATCGGCATCGCGCGCAAATCGCGCCATCATCGTGATCGGAGACGGCGGAGAATCCGGGTCCCGTCTGGCAAGCCTCAAGGACCTGATTAAAAAACTCAGGACGCATGGCATTGCCGTTTTCACGGTCAATATCCTGGAACTGTTCGAAGATCCGATCTTTCCCGGGGCTGACTATACGAGGGCGAAAGTCCTCTCTCCGGTACACTACGAGAACATCGAGAGATACGAGAAGCTGGCGAGGGAAACCGGAGGCATCGGCATATCAGCGAAGAAAGGTGAGGATATCGACTCGATCTTTCAGGTCCTCGGTTACGCGCTGCGAAGCAGATACCGGATCTCGGTCGAGCCCATAAAAGCTGACAGGGAACTCAAGATCAGGCTCATCAGCCGGAACCCTGTCCTGAAGAAGCTCGATCTGGTAGTCAGCTATCGTGTGGAGAAATAGATCCTCAGTCTTCGTCCTCATCGGATCCGGCGGCTTCGAGGGCTTCCTCGAGCGTGAAGCGACCTTCGTAGAGCGCCTTGCCGACGATGACCGAGTCGACTCCGAACTCCTCGAGGTCCTTCACCGCATAGATGTCGTCGAGCGATGCAACTCCGCCGGAGGCCGTCACCTTGAGACCGCTCGCCTCCGCGATCTGCCGCGTGGCGTCGAGGTTGATACCCGAAAGCATGCCGTCGCGGGCGATGTCGGTGTAGACGATTCTCTCGATGCCCA
>CALBSU010000361.1 GCA_937967285.1 uncultured Acidobacteriota bacterium | reverse complement strand
GTGTTGGTCCGAGTGTTGCCCGTCGTCAGGTTGAAACCGAAATCGAGCCCCCCGTTCCACCGGTCGAACCAGCTCGGATTGAGAGATGCGATGTAGGCCTCGTGCTCAGCCTCCGAACGGATCGCCTTGATCTCCCCAGCCTCCACCTCAACCTTCCCGGCATCCTTAGTCTCGACCTCATACTTTCCTTCACGCGCCTCGACCTTGCCGACCACCGTCTTCTCTTCTCCCAGTGAGAAATAGAGCGCCTGATCCGACGTTATCCGCTCGATCTGATCGGCCGCGATCGTCACCGCCCCGGCATAGTCGGTCTTCAGCACCAGACTCTTCCCGTCGGACTTGACGATCGTCCCGGTCAGCCGGTCGCCGTTCTTCAGCCTTACCTCGTCAGCCAGCGTCGCTGTAACCGACACTGCCGCCATAAACAGAGTTGCCAGGACTCTCTTTGTACTCATGAACCCTCCTGATTTGTGTTTCCCGCTGATGAGAATATAAACTCTCACCCCGGCTCGAGACAAACTCTCCCCGCCCGAGCCTTCCCCTGCTGCAACAAAAATGTTATCTTCGCTCGCGATGACGACAATTTTGTAGCAGGTTGTGGAGGCGGATTGGAAGAGACCAGTCAAATCAGGAAGTTAACGGCGCTGCTCGAGGTGAGTCAGGCGCTGGGCTCGACGCTCGACATCCGTGAGGCGGTCGAGAAGGTGCTCGAGATCCTGGACAAAGATCTCGGGATGAAGCGCGGAGCGATTGCGCTGGTCAGAAGCAGCGGCGAGCTGGCGATCCGCTACGCTCACGGGATGAGCGAGGGCGAGAAGCAGCGCGGCCGGTATCAGATGAACGAGGGGGTGACGGGGAAAGTCGTGACGTCGGGCAAGCCGGTGGTGGTCCCGCAGGTCAGCATGGAGCCGCTCTTCCTCAACCGGACGCGGAAGCGATCGGCCGGGCAGGAGGAGTCGTTCATCTGCGTCCCGGTCAAGGACCGGCGCAAGACGATCGGCGCGCTCTCGATCATCTATCCGTTCAGGGAGAACCGCAATTTCGACGATTCGGTCAAGGTGCTGACGATCATCGCCTCGATGATCTCGCAGAGCCTGCGGCTGGCGCAGATGGTCGAGGAGGAGAAGGCTCAACTGGCCGACGAGAACGCGCTGCTCAAGCGCGAGCTGCAGCAGAAGTACGAGTTCCGCAACATCGTCGGGACCGGCAAGGAGATGCGCGAGATCTACGAACAGATCGCGCAGGTCGCCCCGACCGCGACGACGGTCCTGATCCGCGGCGAGTCGGGAACCGGCAAGGAGCTCGTCGCCCACGCCATCCATTATCACAGCCCGCGATCCGCCAAGCCCTTCGTCAAGGTCAATTGCGCGGCGCTGCCCGAATCGCTCATCGAATCGGAGCTCTTTGGCCACGAGAAGGGAGCCTTCACTGGCGCCGTGGCCCGCAAGCGGGGCCGTTTCGAGCTGGCCGAGAGCGGAACGCTCTTCCTCGACGAAATCGGCGACCTCTCGCCGGCGCTCCAGGTCAAGCTGCTGCGCGTCCTCCAGGAACGCGAATTCGAGCGCGTCGGCGGCACGGAAACGATCCGCGTCAACGTCCGCGTCATCGCCGCCACCAATGTCGACCTCGAAGGCGCCGTCGCCGACGGCCGCTTCAGGTCCGACCTCTACTACCGGCTCAACGTCTTCTCGATCTTTCTGCCGTCCCTGCGCGAACGCAAGACGGATATCCTCCTGCTCGCCGATCACTTTCTCGACAAGTACTCAAAGCAGAACTCGAAACGCATCAAGCGCATCTCCACCCCGGCCATCGATATGCTCATGACATACCACTGGCCCGGCAATGTCCGCGAACTCGAAAACGTCATCGAACGCGCCACCCTCGTCTGCGAGGGCAGCGTCATTCACGGCTATCACCTGCCGCCTACACTCCAGACCGCTGAGGGCTCCGGCACCGTCACCCGCATGAGCCTCGAAAACGCCGTCGCCGCCTTCGAAAAGGACCTCATCCAGGACGCCCTCAAAACCACCCGCGGCAACCGCGCCCGCGCCGCCCGCATGCTCGATACGACCGAAAGAATTCTCGGCTATAAAGTCAAAAAGTACGGCATCAATAACAAGCGGTTCAAATAAGGTTGTCGCACTCTCTCCTTCAAAAATGTCTGAAAAATATAGAATTGCTACAATCATGTAGGATTGCTGTTTTAGCTCGATAAGTTTATATTGTTGATAGTGTTGAGTTTGCGGTCTTTTCTGCCGGTCTCCTGCTGTGGCAGGAGAATTGCAATGGAAGATTACCTTGTAGAGAATATCGGGAATCCAACTGCACATCATTAATATAAGTTCCAGGCGGAAGCAGACCTCGCGAGGGGGATGAATCCGATCAACTAACACGACGAGGAGAGACTATGAGCATGACAGGCAATCAGGGGCGGCTGTGGGCCTTGGGAGAGGTGACGAAGCGGACGCCCCGGACGGTCCCCAACGGCAACAAGGCATCGGAATATTTCGGCTGCAACACGTTCAATAACAAGGTGATGTCGGACAAGCTGCCGAACGACGTATACCATTCGCTGATCGATACGATCAAGGAAGGGTCGAAGCTGGATCAGAGCATCGCGCCGGTGGTGGCGCATGCGGTCAAGGAGTGGGCGCTCGAGAAGGGTGCGACGCACTACTGCCACTGGTTTCAGCCGAACACGGGCGGGACGGCCGAGAAGCATGACACATTTCTGACGGTGACGAGTTCGGGCGAGCCGCTGGAGAGGTTTTCGGCCTCGCAGCTGGTGCAGAGCGAGCCGGACGCGTCGAGTTTCCCGTCGGGCGGGATGCGTGCGACCTTCGAGGCGCGCGGCTACACGGCGTGGGATCCGTCGAGCCCGATCTTCATCATGGAGGGGCCGAACGGGAAGACGCTCTGCAT
>CALBSU010000360.1 GCA_937967285.1 uncultured Acidobacteriota bacterium | reverse complement strand
TCCTCGTTCAGTTCATTCTCCGGGCGTTTGTTGCCGAAGAAGACCAGAAGTTCGGGCAGAGTGGCGACCGCGCCGCCACGTTCGCGGATCGGAGTCTTTTCTGCTCGCCCCAGAAACCAGTGCGCGAACCAGCCGTAGACGGCCTCGCGGCTCGGCTGATTGTAGTTGTGCGGGGCGTCGATATGGATGGCCGTCAGCTTGTCTTCGGCGCCGAAGAGACGATAGATGCCGCGGATCGCCGGATACTCTTCCGTCAGCGTATTCTTCGTCCAGTCGCCCGTGGCCGAGACCATCATCATCGGCCGCGGAGCCATCAGAGATCCGATCTCGACGTTGTTGGTGTCGATGCGCAGGTTCGGAGCGTTCTCGCACAAACTGCCGCCCTGCATGATGAACGAGAGCATGTTGACCGGAGACGCCAGCTTTATCCGATCATCGACAGCCGAAATCAGAAACGTCTGCGTGCCTCCGCCGGATTCGCCCGTGCAGGCGATGCGCTCGCGATCGACATCGGGCAGCGTCAGCAGAAAGTCGATTGCGCGGATGCTGTTCCAGAGCTGCAATCCGAGCAGGTTGACGCTCCACAGCGTGTTGCGGTCGAACCCGTTGCGATGGCCGATCGCGAATTTGTGTGAAATCGCCGTGCTGTCGTTGTATCCGACCATGTCCCAGGCGAATGCGACGTAACCCTGCCGCGCGAACGTGGCGGCGCGCGCCGGTCCGGAATTGAGCTGCTGGTTTTCGAGCCGCCCGTATGTCCAATGGCCATGCGGATTGAGCACGGCGGGCAGCTTGCCGGTCGCATTCTTCGGGCGGTAGAGGTTGCCGGTGACGTAATGGCCGGGCAGCGATTCGAACCAGACCTTTTCGACCGTATGGTCTCCGCGATCGACGCGCCCGAAGATGACTGCATTGAGCGGCGTCTTTTCGGGCATCGGCCACAGACCCGCGCTCGACAGGATCTGTTTCTTCAACTGTCCGGCACGGGCCGTCCACGCCTCTTTCGATTCGTATCCGGCGAATGAATATTTCAGATCGAGATGGCGGATCTCCTTGAGGCGCGCATCCTCTGCGGGTATCGTTTGCGCGTGAAGGGTGGTCGCTGCAAAAAAGAGTAAGCTCAGGGCACAGAATCTGATCATGATTTTTTATCGGGAGCGGAGGGGACCTCCTCGGGGCGGGCGGCGGATTCCTCGCCCAGCCGGTCTCGCAGGAACTTGATCGAGTTCTGGTACGCATCGTCGATCTGACGTTTGCGGTACTCCTCGAATTGAACCCAGTCTTCGCCGATCAGCACTTCCAGTTCGTCGGTCTCGGGGTTCTGGCGGGTTTTGAGTGCCATAAAAGTCTCGTGGGAGCGCAGGCATCCTCCCTGCATGAATTTCGATTTTGCGAATTACGAAATCATGCAGACAGGATGTCTGCGCTCCAGATCAATTTTTCCAGATGCCGGTTTCCGCGCCGACCTGCAGCATCTGACGCGCACCGTTGATGACGGCTCGCATAGGGTCTTTTGCGGTGTGGATATCAAGGGATGTGGCCTCTGCCAGGCGGTCGTTGATCCCGCGCAGCTTGGCGCCTCCGCCGGTCAGGCAGATGCCATTCTCGATGACCTCGCAGGATGTCTTGAGCGGAAGATCGCGGACGGTGTTGGTGATGGCGCCGACGATGGTGTTGAGCACGGGCTCGAGGGCCTCGACTACATCGAATCGGCTGACGTAGATGCTGACCTGACCGCCGGCCAGGAGGTCTGTTCCATAGGTGACGAAGACGGCGTCCTCGTCGAAATCCGTCATTGCGCCGACCATCCAGGTCAGGCGCTCAGCCTCCTTGGGCGGCACCAGCACTCCGTACTTGAAGGAGATCATGTGCGAGACCGCGTGATGCAGATCGCTGCAGGCGGTGCGGACGGCGGAAGTCGTGATCAGGGAGCTCGATCTGATGACCGCGATGTCGGTCACGCCGTCTCCGATGTCGACCAGCATCTGCGCGTAGGGAAGCGTGATGTCGAGTCCCGCGCCGATCGCCGCGGCCAGCGGTTCAGGGACAACGACGACCGATGACGCGCCGGCGTTCTGAGTCGCCTCGACCAGCGCCGCGCGCTCCTCTTCGCAGGCATCCGTCGGCGCGCAGGCCAGCGCCCGCGGCTTGATCATTCCGAATTTGCGCGCGCGTTTGAAGAGCGGTTCGAGCAGCGAGCTGGCCGCATCGATGTCGGCTACCACGCCAGAATGCAGCGGCGAGATCGAATAGGCGTTGGGATCGTTACGGGTCAGCCGCGCAGCTTTGGCTCCCACGGCTTCGACTGCGCCGGTGTCGGCCTTGACCTTGATCAATGACGGTTCATCGGCGATCAGCCCATGACCATTTGCGTACAGACGGGTATTCGCTGTGCCCAGATCGACTGCTATGTCGGGCGCAGCTACCCACCTTCTCAACCCACTTGCGAAAGATAATGACATGATTACAAAAACTACCTGACAAAAATCAACAGACGTTTCAGGGGGCGCGCTATTTGTGTGTAGCTTGAACGTCCCGGCAAACAGATGCCGTTTTTCAATCGATCAATCAATCTATTACAAGCAACGAGATCTCGGGGGGGACTCTGAAACGGACCGGAAGAATACTCGTTCCGATTCCCGGAGTCACGAAAAGATGCCGTCCCTGTTCAACTATATGGCCAATCGCATAGCGCTGTCCGTACCCGGACGGGACGATCGGACGACCGATGAGGGGTATCGCAACCTGTCCGCCATGTGTATGACCTGCAATAGTTAACGTTATTTGTGAAGGCACCTTCGTAAATATATCAGGATTATGAGTTAATGCAATAGTTATTCCATCTTTCGGCAATTTTCTTAATGTTCCGGCCAGGTCGGGATGGCCTTCCCATAAGTCGCCTATTCCCATCAGCGAGACGGCGACGCCATTAACATTAATCACGGCGACATCATCGTCCAGGACACGGATGCCTGTTGCCTCGAGTGAGCGCCGGACATCAGCGCCGTCGTACCACCAGTCGTGATTGCCGAGGACGGCGAAAGTCCCGAAGCGGGCATGGATCCCCTTGATCGCCCTCGCGATTTCGTCGGGCGAGATCTTCGTCCAGCGGATCATTCCGGTGGCGATGAAGTCCCCCGCGATCAGGACGAGATCGGGTTTTGTCGCGTTGACCTCGGCCACGATCCGATCGAGTTTTTCGCGTGTGATATGCGGCGCGCCGGCGTGGATGTCGGAGATGGCGGCTATGCGGAGCCCGCTCAGCTTCGCCGGCCAGCCGGGAAGATCGAGCCGGTATTCGCGCGTGATCAGCCGGTCGGGTTCGATGACGAATGCCCAGATCGCCGCCGAGCCCGCCAGGACATACACGATGATCCGCAGATAGCGGAAGATGGAAATCTTGCGTTCGCTCATGCCTATTCGGAGCGCGGACATCACTGTCCGCGCTCCAGCATTATTGTTCGATAGTTATGGTGCGTTGGAGATACCCGCTGCCTTCGAATGGTATTTCGATCAGAGAGTATCCGTTGCTCTGACCCTTGATCGATCCGCCGGTGACTGCACGGACCCTGCCGCGAACGCGCAGCGTGTAACGCTCGCCGCCCGATCCTTCGGTCATGATCCGGAGCGCCTTATCATCTGATCGCAGGATATCCAGGATTTTGAGAGAAGATGTCCGGTCTCCGATCCTCGGTCTGTGTTCAGGGACGTCGATTTCGATCCCGCCCTTGAAGGTGAGGACGATCTCAGCCCGTTCCTTCAGGTTTATCACGTATGTATCGCCCGGTTCACCGGAGCCGATTCCGATTCTTTTGCCGTCGATCTTTACATCGACTGATTCGGCGAGGTAAGGCGCCGGCGCTTTGAAGCGGACATTGATCGGAGCGCCGTCGGATCCGGTCAGGACGAAGCGCATGGTCGAAGGATTCTCGCGGCGGTAAGAGATGTCGATTGTCCGATCGCCGAGGCGGAACTTTCTGACCTCGAAGTTCTCCCAGCCTGCAGGGATCTGAGGTCGGAACTCGAGAGTCCGGTTGAAGGCGTCGGCGCGCAGGCCGAGCAGCCCCCGGATCATCGGCGTGACGACCATCCCGGAGGAGAAGAGCTGGTGCGGGACCGATTCGTCGAGCGGTCGGTAGTAGTCTCCCGACAGGATCTCGTGGTGATAGCCGGGCGCGAAGTCGAAGGTCAGGTTGACCAGTTGCGAGAGGTGAGCAAAACCTGAATGCGGATGATCGTATTCATACTCGGCCGCGGCGACGAAGCCCGTCAGGAAGGGCCAGACTCCGCCGTTGTTGTATGCGACGGGATCGTATGCGGGGCTCCGGTTGTCGAGCATTCGCGCTCCCCAGTCGGTGCTGATCCTCGA
>CALBSU010000359.1 GCA_937967285.1 uncultured Acidobacteriota bacterium | reverse complement strand
TCGACCACGCCGTCACGGATCGCCAGCAGCTGAGCGTCAACTTCAATCGTTCGAAAGGCATTCGCAAGGCTCCTGAACTCTTCCCCGGTCCGGCCAATTCCGGCAGCCCGAGCTACAGTTACGACAACGGAGGATTGTCGGTCCAGCACAACTACACGCTATCGCCGAGCACGATTCTCTCGCTGAGCGGCGGGGCATACTACAATCTGACCGAATCGCTGGACGATGCGGCGGGCACGGATTATCCGGCCGAGATCGGTCTCGACGGATCGCTTTCGACGTTCTTTCCGCGGTTCTATCTGGGCAACTATCTGTCGATCGGGCCCCAGCGGGCGATCTTCCGCAACGGCAGCTACGGTTACAACACTTCGTCATCTATCTCATTCAACCGCAAGGCGAACACGCTGAGGTTTACGGGACAGTATCGCCGAAGCCACGTCAACACGTTCAGTCCGCGATTTCCATCGGGTCTGCTCTTCTTCAACAGTTCGCTGACCGGCCAGCCGGGGATCAACAACACCGGGAACTATTTCGCCAGCTTCCTGCTCGGGCTGACATCGTATGCAGAGGAGAATCTGGTCATTCATCCGTCATATTTCAGCAAGCATTTCGTTGATCTGAACGTGTCGGACGAATATCGAGTGCGGCCCGGAGTGACGCTCAACATGAGCGTCAGCCTCGAGGTTTCGACACCGCGGATCGAAAAGTACGACCGCCAGTCGACGGTCTCGCTGAGCCGGACCAATCCCGCCAACCTCAGGCCGGGCGCGCTGATCTTCGCCGGGCGCGACGGTGCGGGCAGATCGCTGCAGCCCGTCACGATGAGGCTCGAACCGTCGATCGGGCTGGCCGTCAATCCGTGGAACGACCGGCGAACCGTCGTCCGCGTCAACTACAGCCTCAACTATTCGGACTACCCGCTGCCCGGATCGCACTTCGGGACGCAGGGATTCAACGCCAACAATTTCTTCATCTCCCCGAACGACCAGTTGCAGCCGGTCTTTCTGCTCAGGAACGGGATACCCGCGCGATCCTCGACGATTCCGAATCTCGATCCGGCGGCGGCCAACGGGACCGACGCCGATTACGTCGACGTGACCGGGCTGTTGCCGGCCAATCAGCAATGGAGCCTGAGCATTCAGCGCGAGCTGCCCAATTCGATGGCGCTCGAGGCGCGCTACAACGGCTGGCGCGGGACTCATCAGTTCGTCGACAGCTTCATTCAGCTCAATGCCGTTCCGCTCGACAACCTGCGCTTCGGCGAGCAGCTCTACGACGACACGTTCCGAAACTCGCTTCGCCCCTATCCGCAGTACCGCAATCTCGATCTGGGCGGACTCTTCCCCGGAGGCGACGTCGAGGGCCACTCTATGACCATGACCTTCGATCAGCGCCTGACAGGGGGGCTTTTCGGGCGCGTCATCTATCGTTTCGCCAAAATCATGGACAACTATTCGACCGGCTCGCCGCAGAACCCGTACAACCTGCGCCCGGAATGGTCGATATCCGACGATGACATCACTCACAGCCTGCAGGTGACCTACACTTACGAACTGCCTTTCGGCAAGGGGAAATGGCTGCTCAACCAGGATTCGGTCTTCTCGTCGGTTCTCAGCGGATGGAGCCTGAGCGGACTGACGACGATGCGCGGCGGACGGCCGCTGGTCCTGCGCCCGCTCTTCAACCGCAGCGGAGGCATCGTTCGCAGCCTGCGCGTCAATGCCGTCCCCGGCGTCGATCCGAAAGTAGATAATCCGACACCGGAACGATGGTTCAATGCCGAGGCATTCGCGCAGCCGGCCGACTTCACGCTCGGCAACGCCTCGCGGACTCATCCGAGCCTGCGTGGGCCCGGCGAGCAGTTCCACCACCTCTCGCTGACCAAACGCATCGAGGTCAGTTCCGAGACGTCGATCGAGTTCGTAACCGAGGCATTCAACTTCCCTAATCTGGGGAATCTCAACGATCCCGATACCCGCATCGGATCCGAAGAGAACCCGAACCTCAACGCCGGCCGCATCCTCGGGACCACCGGCGGACGAGTCATGCAGCTCGGATTGAGGATCCTGTTTTAATTTTATGGAGTGCGGCGCCGCTTTGGGCGCCGCTTTAAATTGTAATTTTAATACATCGAGTAACAAAGCGGCGCCCGGAGCGGCGCCGCACTCCAGAAATGCGCATATCATTATTAATTACAGTTCTCATACTTATCTTCCCCGTCGTCACGGCGCAGGACCGCGACGAGAAGAAAGCCAGTCCGGTCATCAAGTTTCCGGTCTGGGTCGAAAAGAACGGCGGCAATTACTGGCAGGACGGCAAGCGGCAGGGCTTCAAGGTCTTCGTCGACGACCGCGAGGCGGCGCTCAAGAGCTTTCAGGGCCCGACCAATTCGACGATCGTGATGGTGATCTTCGACACCGTGGCCGACCTCGCCCGCGTCGACATCGCCCGTCAGGCGCTGATCGGCAGCATGGGAAAGCTCGAACGGAACTACTGGGTAGGGCTGCTGCGCACACAGGACGGACTGCGCGTGCTCCACGAACCGACCGGCGACCGCGATGCGATCACCGAAAAGATCCGCCAGGTTCAGGTCCAGGGGCGCGCGGGACTGCTCGACACGCTGGAACCCGCGTCATCGCTTGCGGCGGGTATTCTGCAGAAGGCGGGCGTCCGTCTCGCCATCCTCTACATCACCGACAGCGGGATCGCCAACTACCGGGCCGACTATCTCAACCCGGTCATCAACTCGAGCGATTCAGGAGATCTCAGCCGGCGCTTCTCCGATCGCGCCGTGCAGGAGCGTATGAGCCGGATGGTCGATCTGGTGACGCCATTTCGCATTCCGATCTTCATCCTGCACCTCGAATACCGGACCGACACGCTCAATCTGGCCTATCAGAGCGGGCTCGAACGCATCGCCGCCGGCACCGGAGGCTCGACCATCATCTGCCGGACAAACGACGAGATAGCTCCGGGACTGGAAAAGCTGCTGGCGCAGATCAAATCATCCTATTTTCTGGGGATTGAAAAGCCCGAAGCCGCGAAACCGGCCGTCAGGATTCGCGTCGAGGCGAGCGATGCCGAAGGCAATCCGCTCGAACGCGTCATTCACAACGGTCAGATCATTCTGCCGAAAGACTGAAGACCGCCAGGAATTCCCTGTTCCCGTCAGCGCCGGCGATCGGCGAATCGATCACTCCGAGGAGCCCGAACCCGATCCCGGCCGCAAAGTCCGTGATCTCGCCGACCACGCGACTCCGCGCCGCATCGTCCCGCACGATCCCGCCCTTGCCGACTTCATCGCGCCCGACCTCGAACTGCGGCTTGATCAGCGTGACAAGTTTCGCGCCCGGCGAAAGCAGCGGCGGAATCGCCGGCAGGATCTTCGTCAGCGAAATGAACGAAACATCGACGACAACCAGATCGAACCGCTCATCGAAATCTTCCGGCTGAAGATAACGTGCATTGACGTTCTCGCGCACCTCGACCCGCGAGTCCTGCCGCAGCTTCCAGTCGATCTGCCCGTGCCCGACATCCAGAGCCACCACGCGAGCCGCTCCGCGCTGAAGCAGGCAGTCGGTGAATCCCCCTGTCGAGGCTCCGATGTCCAGACAGACGGCATCCCGGACTTCGATCGAAAAATGATCGAGCGCGGCTTCAAGTTTGAACCCTCCGCGGCTGACGAATGGCATGGTCTCGCGGATCGTCAGCTCGATATCGACAGGGACCTCCTGCCCGGCCTTCTCGAGCCGCTGCTCTCCGCTGAAGACCTGTCCGGCCAGAATCAGCGCCTGAGCCTTCGCCCGCGTCTCTACCAGCCTGCGCTCCACCAGCAGTTTGTCGAGCCGCTCTTTTCCCGGTTTGGATTTCATTGCACCCGAGTATAGCAAATGTCTCCGGCGATGGTTGACAGCCGGCCGTTGAGATGGCAATATTCCCATTCTTCAATTTTGCGCCCGTAGCTCAGTTGGATAGAGCGTTTGGCTACGAACCAAAAGGTCGCACGTTCGAGTCGTGCCGGGCGCACCAATCTTCTCAATAGTTTAGCGGGATGGATAGCCTCCATCCCGCTTTTCACAGACGCACTGACTGACGCACTCAATTTCATACCGCCATTCTCCTTCCTGATTTGGAACGCATTTTTCTGACTCCTGATTGCAATGATTATCGGATTTCAGCGTATCACGCGATTACGCAGAGCAGAACTCAATTGTGGTGATTGATGGCTACTTGAAAGAGAAAGATGGCTGCTCGGCTGAGGGAAAACCACTTCGTCCGAAAGTGATAACAGCGTAATTTTCCGACGGTAAATGCGATCAACTCGCCTTACACCCCTCAAGCCATTGAATGATGTCAGCCCCGCGATACC
>CALBSU010000358.1 GCA_937967285.1 uncultured Acidobacteriota bacterium | reverse complement strand
CGATTCGATCGTTGAATACCTGGTCCCGCAGACCAGATCCGGCGATGTCGTCGTCGTCATGTCAAACGGCGGTTTCGGCGGCATCCATCAGAAACTGCTCGATGCACTGGAACAGCATCGCGAGCGATAGCGACCGGGTACCAGTCGATGCACCGGGACAGCACCGTCACCGACCAGCCATTTGAATGGGAGTCATCGTGTTCAAAACAACTTCAATTGTTATTATTTTCATCCTTTGCCTGGCTTTGCCGACAATGTCGAGCGGAGCTTACGCCGCACAGGACACCCCCTTCGTCGTCGAGTATTACTACAAGGCCAAATGGGGATATGCCGATGAATTTCTGTCCCTGTTCAAAAAGAACCATCTGCCGGTGCTGCAGAAACAGGTCGAATCCGGGCGCATCCTGAGCATCAGGATCGAGAAACCTCGTTACCACGCGACCGAGGACGCGAGATGGGATTTTCGCGTCACGCTCACCTTCAAGAGCGCCGCCGTTTATTCTGCTCCGAGCGGAGAGGACGCCATCATCAGGCAGCTCTATCCCGATCAGCAGACCTTCAAACGTGAGGAGCAGCGGCGGTTCGAGATTCTGCTGGCACACTGGGATGTTCCCGTGCTCGCCGTCGAGTGATTCCCGCTGCGGGATTTTCAACAGTTCCTCTTCCATCCTTCAGTCTTTACATGGCTGACAGCTTCCTCCATCCCCGGCAAGATGGTTGATCTCGTTATTGTAAAGTCTTTGTTTGCAGCTGTTTGGCTGTGACGGCGGCGCGGCGTAATCCCATCCCCGAACCTTCCCGGGACATCCCCCGACTGGTATGACTTTTGCGTGATGAATTATGAATTGGGTGGAATTGCTGTTTCATCCCGATTCTGAATTCATCGGCACATTCGATATTTGACATCTGATTTTTTTGATGATCTCACGGGCTCATGATGGTTCTGAATGTATTGCTGTTGGATTCATGGAGCGGGAGACGGAATGAGACCGCGGATCGTCGATGCAGCCGGCAGAATATTGCATTTGCTCTCCTCACCAGTCCAAAACCATTCTGACCGGTCGGAGGTCTGGCCATGTACCTCACAGTCAATACCGGATACCGTTTAAAGGTTCTCGTTGCGATACTCACAATAACAGTCTTCACCGTTTACGTTCCGGGGAGGGATCTTCTCAGGACGCTTTCCAGTCGCGCTATATCCGTGCCGGGACATACTGGAGCGAAATCGTCTCAAAACAGGCAAGGGATTGTCGCCGAACGGCTGAGGACGGCTGCCGGTCTGGTCTTCGGAAGCGCGAATGGGATGTTCTTTTTCCAGGGATCGGGGATAGCCCAGACAGGAGATTTCGGAGGATTCGACATCGATGGAGATCTGATGGCGAATACGCCGACAGCCGATGTCTCCGACTGGGTGCCCGGACCGGGCGGGTCCGGGGAAGGGATGCTTGACGGGACCGGGACGCCATACAATCCGGCCGTGACAAAGCGCGTCATCGATCTGTTCGATTCCGACCTGGATAATGTCTTCAAACCCGGTGTCAAACACGACGATAATCCGAATACCTGGACCTGGGTTCAGCAGAAATCCACCGCCAAGGACGATATCAACAATGCTCTCATGCACATCTCGACCGACAGCAGCGGCGATCTGTGGTTCGTCGTCGGGGGAGATCGTTTATCGACGACGGGAGACAGTTATATCGATATCGAACTCTGGCAGAATCCGGTCACCGCAAATGCCGATGGGACATTTACAGCATCCGGCCCGCATGGCGGGCGGACGCTGGGCGACATCGAGATTACGGTCCATTACCAGCAGGGAGGCGGCACGGCCGAATATTTCATCGAGCGATGGGTCTCGGTCGGGGCCGGATACGGCTGGGTTACCCTCACACCTCCGGCCAATGCAGGATACATTGCCGGTAATGAGGCGGGGCCTGTTTCTGTCCCGTTCGGCGCATTCGGCTCGACGACATACGCGACCAATGCCTTCATCGAAGCGGCGATCAATATTTCCGCTGTGATCGAGAATATCGATCCGTGCCTGGGAATCAGTTCCGTGCTGATTATGACCAAGGCTTCGCAATCCGAGAGCGCCACTCTCAAGGATTTCGCCGGTCCCGTCCCCTTCAGCTTCGGGACGAAGACCACCGCGACGGAGCTGGCGGCAAAGACTGTCTGTCAGGGCGCTTCGGCCACTTTTTCGACTACGGCTTCAGGGCTGCCTCCGCTGACCTATCAATGGAAACTCGACGGGAGCGTGATACCCGGGACTGCCAACAGCCTGACTATCGATACGACAGGTGTGAGCGTGGGGCCGCACACGGTCGAGGTGATCGTGACGGGAACCTGCGGGGTCGTCACCAGGTCCGCCACTCTCACCGTGCAGGGGCCTCCGGCAGCCACCGATCTTGTATCCCAGGAGGTCTGTCAGGGGATCACCGCTCAATTCTCGACGACACCTTCCGGTGTCGGCCCGTTCACTTACTCATGGAAACTTGACGGATCGGCCATTCCCGGAGAGATCTCCAGCAGCATTTCGATCAGCACACTGCCTCTTGCCATCGGCGCGCACAATGTCGAGGTGACAGTCACTGGAGCCTGCGGTCAGGTCGTCAAGTCCGCGACTTTAACGGTCCTGCCGGTTACCGCAGCGACCGATTTGTCTCCGGCGACGGTCTGCCAGGGCGCGACGGCCAACCTCGCGACGACGGCCTCCGGGACCGGGCCTTTTACCTACGCCTGGAAACTGGATGGTGCGCCGATCGGTGGAACGGCCAACAGCAACGCGATCGACAC
>CALBSU010000357.1 GCA_937967285.1 uncultured Acidobacteriota bacterium | reverse complement strand
CGTCGAGGCGATCACAGGGATCACCGCCGTCAATCGCGAGATGCAGGCGTGGCTCAGGAAACAGAAGTTCACAAGTATCCACATTAGAAAGGAAATTTAGACAGGATTATCAGGATTTGACAGGATTTACAGGATTGATTCAGGGTTATGAAGTGTCCTTTTATGCCCAGAAATTCCCTGCTACATTCACAATATTTCGCAATATTATCCTGTAAATCCTGTCGAAATAATTCTTCTCTACAAGCTGAGTAATTACGTTCACGAAGAGGTAAGACCGCGAATGTTGAGACAGATGATCGGAACGGCGTCCCTGTTGCTGATTGCGATTACGGCAAACGCGCAGGGCGGAGATCCGTTTCTGCACAGGCTCTATGACTCACTGCACGATTCCCCGGCGCAGCAGCGCTTTCGGAGGATCGCGCCGATGCCGGCCGGCGTCGTCTACATTCAACAACCTGGCGAGGGCGAAGCCGAAATCCGGGCTCACTTCAGGACGATGCGCCGGCTGGGATTCAACGCGCTCAAGCAGATCATGCCGCTGCCCGACTGGACGGTCGAGCGGATCCAGATGATCGCGCTCGAGGAGGGGTTGATCCCCTGGTGGTTCGGCGAGGGAGGTTACGAGCCGGTCACGGAGGAGCTCCTCAAAAGCCTGAAGATCCCGGTCGATACGCCGATAGAGAGCATTCTGAGTCATCCAGCGCTGGTGCGACACCAGGCGGAGGTGTTGAGGACTCGGATCCACCGGACAGAGGAACATATCAGAAGGAACGGGAACTTTCTGCGAACCGGCACGCAGGCCTTCGATCCTGAGATCGGCGGACGCGGCATCGAACTGACCGAGCGCGGAGAGCGGCTCTTCATCGAGTGGCTGAAACGGAGCTACGGTGATATCGAGACTCTCAACCGCGCGTGGAACCAGCACCACGCCGGGCTCTTTCTGCAGGAGAAGCGGGTCTTCAGTTCGTGGGAAGACTTCGAGAAGAACTGGAAGCTGGTCAGCCGCCGCGAGTACCGGCACAATCGCGACATCCTGCGATTCAAGGCCGATCACGCGCTGGGACGCATCCGGCGAATGACCGGGGCACTGCGCGAATTTGACCGGTGGTATCCGTTTCGGGGAGGCGGTGAGCTGGGGCTCTTTCTTGCCGACGGCGTGGTACGGCGTCGATATGGAGGGGATCGCCGAGGAGATGAAGGATTTCGGCTCATTCTATCCGTCGATGCACTTTTCGTGGCATTTCGATCAGGTCGATCACGAGATCGTCCGGCCGCTCTACATGCAGTCGTCGCTCATGACCGACCTCTTCAAGGGCGGATGGACCGGCGGATGGGAATCGACCGGCGGGCCGCAGCAGATGGACGGCGAGCGAGGCAACACCACGGCGAACTCCTACTACGTCGGGGCCGGCGAGCTGATGCAGCTCTTTCTGAGCCAGATGGCCGGGGGCTTCAGAGGATTCGGCATCTGGACCTGGAATGCGCGCTCGGCCGGCAAGGAGGCCGGCGAATACAGCCTGCTCGACCGCAACGGCGAGGTGACCGATCGCGCAATCCGCATCGGAGAACTCGGCCGGGCGATGCAGAAGCATCGTTTCGAACTCTGGTCGGCTCACAAGGAACCGGTCGTCGGAGTCCTTTTCGACTGGGAGAACGAGGCCGCGTGGACGACGCTCTCGCTGGTCGGCCGCGAGAGTTTCCGTCTCCGGCCTGTCGACGCACGAGTTGGAATCAGCCGGGCCCTGATCAACGCCGACGTCCCGTTCGAGTATGTCACGCCGACGGACATCAGGAAGGGGCTGGCCGGAAGATACGAATGCATCTACCTGCCGGCGGTCCTCGCACTGCAGACCGATCTGTTCGAACTGCTGGCGAAATACGTCGAGGGCGGCGGTCGCCTGGTGATCGATCTGCCGACTGCCTGGTACGACGAACGGATGCAGCTCTTCAGGACCGGCAAGGGATCGCTCTTCGCCGGCGTCTTCGGCACCACGCTCGATGACTTTCAGTACTCGGGCGTCAATCGCAGCCTCAGAATCGGCGATTACAGGCTGAATGGTTTCATCGCCCGCCTGACTCCGACGGGGGCGCGAGTCGTCGAACGATACGATGACGGAAATCCCGCCGTCACCATCAATCGTTACGGAAGAGGCGAGGCCGTCATCCTCGGATACGAGGCCTCGGCCGACTGCCGCCGTCCCGGCAATACAGCCGGCGAAGCGCTGCTCCTGAGATACGCACTCAACGGGCAATCACGGCTCTATTCAAGCGATGAAGCGATTGTCTACCGCCTCGCCTCGCCAGCCGCCGATTACTACTTCCTGATCAACGACGGCCCCGCGGTCTCCGCCAGGCTGAACACGCCGGGCTATCGATACCGGAGAATGGCGGACGCCGTGACCGGCGAATCCCTCAAAATCGACATGCCGATCCCGATCCCGGCTCACGATGCCCGCTGGATCAGAATGGAAAAGTGACGAACGAAGCTGTAAAATCAGCTTAAATAATAACTCTTTGAACGGAGGTCAATCAGAACAGCAATGGAACAACCCATATGGAACTTCGAACAGGCTTATTCGCACATTCCGGCGGACGAGACCGGCGTCAACCTGCGCGCCTACTTCGACCGAATGGACGATGAAAAGATGCTCCAGTACGATCCGGCGTGGACGGACGAGCAGGTCATCGAATGGGATGGAAATTTCAGGGATGACGGCGGGCTGATGATCCTCTGCTGCGAGCGCGACGTCGAGATCGAGGAGTACCGCCAGGTGCTGGAAGAGTGCATCAAATACCGCG
>CALBSU010000356.1 GCA_937967285.1 uncultured Acidobacteriota bacterium | reverse complement strand
CCTGATCCCGCTCAGCCAGTCGCTCAATCAGTTGAAGAACGAGTTCCTGGCCCGTCAGCAGGATAATCGAATCGAGCTGGTGGTGCGGGAATTATGGAACGAGCATTTCGGAAAGACCCGGCAGGGAGGCAATCGCTCTCAGATCGACCAGCTTGTCTCAGAGACGAAGGGCGATAAACTCTTTATCAGAATGCGAGTCGTGACGAGCGAGCCGTACACTCCCGAGGAGCGCTCGGAATGCGCGCACCTGATCGCCGCGAAGCTCGGCCGGCCGATCGACAGCGTCAATCTCTCATTCATCGAAATACCGACCACTGAAGCGGGCCTTGCGGCTCAGATTCGACAGCAGCAGGCGCCGCCTCCGATGACCCTGGACGAGATGCGGACACGTTTCGAGCAGGGAATCGATAACGCTTTGAGGGGAGTGCGCTTCCCCTCGTCCGCCCAGATGCTCACCCGGCGCGTCGTCACTGTCCCAGGAGCGCCGCTTCAGATCCGTTACAGTTATCTCTCCGATCAGGAGATGTCTCAGGATGCGCGCTCGGTCATCGAGTCGACGATTCGCGATCGGCTGGCCGATCCGCGTGCGGCCGTTGCGTTCTCGATGCTGCCGGTCGAACCGGGCAGGCTCGAATTCGCCCGCAACAGCGAAACGCTCACTCCTGCCGATATCGAGACGCTGGATAGAGTCTGTTCGACGCTCAGGGACGAGTCCGCGCTCCATCTGCGGATCACAGTCCGGCGCGACAGAAACGAGACCGTCGAGATGGCCGACCTGCGCTCCCGCGCGATTCGCAGCCGCATCGACTCGACCTGCCCCATTTCACGTGAACGGGTCGCCGTCACGACATCAGAAGAGTTCGATCGTTCGTCGCTGCTCAGATATTCCGTCACCAGATAACGAAACCGGAATTACGCATGTTCGACAGCCTGCTGACCATTGAATTGCTGAAGATCGCCCTGACGCTGTTCATTCTCGGGATGACGGTCTACGGGTATGTCAGCGAGAAGTTCTCGCCGGATGTCACATCCCTGCTGGCGATACTGGCTCTGCTGATAACAGGTATTCTGACCCCGGAAGAGGCCTTCGCCGGTTTCAGCCATCCGGCGACGATCTCGGTGGCGGCGGTCCTCGTGCTCTCTGCGGGCATCGAGCGGACCGGCGCCCTGACCTTCGTCGCGCGCCGGATCCTTGCTCCGCTCGGCAAGTCGGAACTGCTTCTGACCTTTATCCTCATGCTGGTCATCGGTTCGCTCTCGGCCTTCATCAACAATACCGCCGCCGTGGCGATCTTCATTCCGGTGGTGCTCGAGGTTTGCCGTAAAACCGGAGCCAGCCCGGGACGCGTTCTGATGCCGATGTCGCAGGCAGCCACCTTCGGCGGAATGTGCACGCTGGTCGGAACTTCGACCAATCTCGTGGCTCACGAATACGCCCGCAAAGCTGGCCTGCCGGGGTTCACCATGTTCGAACTCGGTCAGGTCGGGTTGCCGATGATGATCGGAGGTTTCGCCTACCTTCTGCTGGTCGGCCGCTGGTTCCTGCCGAAGAACCGGATCGAGGAGTCGATGACCATCGGACAGTCGGACCCGTATCTTTCGGAACTGCTTGTCTCTCCTGACTCGCCCTGGATCGGTCAGGAGATCGACCTCAGGAAGATTCATCGCGATTTCGATGTCGAGGTGGTCTCGGTCGTACGCGATGGCAGAATCATCAGTCCGGGAGAGGGCCGCCCGCGCTATCTGGTCAACGATTCGCTGCGGGTCAGGGGCATGCTCGACAAAGTGCTCGCCATGGCTTCGCAGAGAGGACTCTCTCTTCATCGGCCTGAGAAAAGATATACCGAGGAGAGCTTCATGGGGATGGATCAGTATGTCTCCATTCCGAAGCGGCAGAAGAGCCAGAACGCCGAGACGGCCGAAGGCCCGACGACCGGCAGCTTGAACGACAAATCGGCGCCGGCCAGACTGCCCATGGCTGAAGTCGTCGTGCTGACGACTTCCGGACTGATCGGCCGCACGCTCAAGGACGTCAGGTTCGCCGAGAGGTTCGATTCTGTCGTCCTCGCGCTCAAACGGCGAGGCGAGATCTCGGAGCGGCCTTCCACGACGCCGCTCCATGCCGGCGACGTTCTGGTCGTCGAGGGAACGACCGATTCTCTGCAGGCGCTGGCCGAAAGCCGCGGTTTCATCGTCGTCGGCACTCCGGCTCATCCCGAACAGCGCCCCGGCAAGATGATCATCACCATTGCCATCCTCGTCGCCGTTATCGCGCTGGTCTCGTTCGGCGTCCTGCCGATCGTCACCGCCGCCGTTGCCGGAAGCGCGGCCCTTATCCTGACCGGCTGCCTCAAACCGCGTGAGGTCTACCAGGCGATCGACCTGAGCCTGGTCTTCCTGCTCGCCGGAACGCTCGCTCTCGGCATGGCCCTCGAAAAAGCCGGTATCACCAGATACATCGCCGAAGTCCTCGGCGGCATGACCGACTACACCGGACCATATACGATACTTGTCTGTTTCTTCCTGGTCTCGGTCATCATCTCGGAGTTTATGTCCAACAGCGGAACCTGCGCTCTGCTGGCTCCCGTCGCCGTCTCAAGCGCCGTTCAGATGGGCATCAACCCGATGGCTCTCATCGCCGCCATCACTTTCGGCTCGTCCGCCGCTTTCGCCATGCCGGTCGGCTACCAGACCAACCTCATGATCTACGGCCCGGGAGGTTATCGTTTCAAGGATTTCTTCAGGGTGGGTATCGCGCTGGATATTCTGCTCGCTATCCTCGCGCTCTGGCTGATTCCGAAATATTGGCCCTTAATCAACTAGAAACTAGAAAGTAGAAAGTAGAAAGTAGAAAGTAGAAAGTAGAAAGTAATGATGTGAACGGATGTTAAATCCGCAATCACGCTTCTTCTACTTTCTACTTTTTACTTTCTACTTTCTACTGATCAAGCTACCGTGACTTCTTTGGTCAGATAGACATCCTGGATGGTATTGAGGATCTTGACGCCTTCGTCCATCGGGCGCTGGAACGCCTTGCGGCCGGAGATGAGGCCCATCCCGCCGGCGCGCTTGTTGATGATGGCCGTCTTGAGCGCCTCGACCAGATCGCCGG
>CALBSU010000355.1 GCA_937967285.1 uncultured Acidobacteriota bacterium | reverse complement strand
TCACAGGTCGATCCGATGATCGCCCTGAGATACCAATAACGGAGATTTCTGAATGATCAGACTCGATAACGTCGAGAAGTTCTACCAGCAGGGGCTGCAGAAGTATTTCGTCCTGAGGCGTATCTCGCTCGAGATCGGCGAGGGCGAGTTCGTCTCGATCATGGGACCGTCGGGGGCCGGCAAGTCGACGCTTCTGCATATCCTCGGGATGCACGACAGCGGCTGGAGCGGGGATTATCATTTCATCGACCAGCCGGTCCACAAGCTCAATGCGAAGCAGCGCGCCGAATTGCGCAACCGCAACATCGGATTCGTCTTTCAGAGCTACCACCTGCTCGATAATCTGACCGTCTACGAGAACCTCGAGATCCCGCTCTCCTACCGCGACGTCAAAAAATCCGAACGGCAGAGCATCGTCGCGGACACGCTCGACCGGTTCGGGATCGTCGGCAAGAAGGATCTCTATCCGTCACAGCTCTCCGGCGGACAGCAGCAGCTGGTCGGCGTCGCGCGCGCGGTCGTCGCGAATCCCCGCGTCATCCTGGCGGATGAGCCGACCGGGAACCTGCACTCCAGTCAGGGACGTGAGATAATGGAGCTCTTCAAACGACTCAACTCCGAAGGCACGACCATCATCCAGGTGACCCATTCCGAGCAGAACGCCGAGTACGGAAACCGGGTAATCAATCTGGAGGATGGATGGATGAAATAAGTAGAAAGTAGAAAGTAGAAAGTAAAAAGTGATTTCTGAAGAGCATGCATACTTTCTACTTTCTACTTTATACTTTTTACTGACTTATGATTTTGAACGGCAGAAAAAACGCGAAGATTCTGATCGCCGACGATCAGCCGGACGTGATCGAGGCGCTCAGGCTGCTGATCAAGGGCGAAGGGTTTCAGATCGAGTCGGCGACCTCGCCCGAGCAGGTGCTGGCGGCGATCGAGGAGCGCGAATTCGACGTCGTGCTGATGGATCTCAACTACACGCGCGACACGACATCGGGGCGTGAGGGGCTCGACCTGCTGACGCGGATCCAGGCCATGGACAGCACGCTCCCGGTGGTTGTGATGACCGCCTGGGGGAGCGTCGATGTGGCGGTCGAGGCGATGCGGCGCGGTGCGAGGGATTTCGTCCAGAAGCCGTGGGAGAACGAGCGGCTGCTCTCGATCCTGGCCAATCAGGCGGAGCTCAGCCGGGCGCTGCGCAAGGGACAGCTTCTGGAAGCGGAGAATCAGTTGTTGAGGGGCGAGCACCGGGCGCGCCTGATCGCCGAGTCGCCTGCCATGCAGCCGGTTCTGCAGGTCATCGCAAGGGTCGGGCCGTCGGACGCCAACGTGCTGATCACGGGCGAGAACGGGACGGGCAAGGGGCTGGTTGCGAGCGTGCTCCATTCGATCTCGCAGCGTGCGTCGAAGCCTCTGGTGACGGTCAATGTCGGCGGTCTTTCGGAGGGCGTCTTCGAGAGCGAGCTCTTCGGCCACATCCGCGGAGCCTTCACCGATGCCAAGACCGACCGGGTGGGTCGATTCGAGCTGGCCGACGAAGGGACGCTTTTTCTTGACGAGATCGCCAACATCACGATGCCGCAGCAGGCCAAGCTGTTGCGGGTGCTCGAGACGGGCGAGTTCGAGCGTGTCGGATCGTCGAAGACGCGCAAGGTCAACGTCCGTATGATCAGCGCGACCAATGCTGATCTGCACGCCGAAGTCGCAGCCGGTCGTTTCCGGCAGGACCTGCTCTTCAGGCTCAACACGGTCGAGTTGAAGCTGCCGCCGCTGCGCGAGCGGCCGGAGGACATTCCGCTGCTCGCTTCTCATTTCCTGACGCAGCATTCCGCGCGGTATCGCAAGCTGGTCAATGGATTCGAGCCGGCGGCGCTGCAGGCGCTGAGCAGCCATCTCTGGCCGGGCAACGTCCGCGAGCTGGATCATGCGATCGAGCGGGCGGTGCTGATGGCGCAGGGGACGACGGTCAGGGCGAGCGATCTCGGTCTCTACCAGTCTTCCGACAGCGCGTCTCGACTGGATGAGATGAGCCTCGAGGAGGTCGAATGTTTTCTCATCAAGAAGACGCTCGGCCGCTTTGACGGCAACGTCAGCAAGGCGGCGGAGGCGCTCGGCCTGAGCCGGAGCGCGCTCTATCGCCGGCTCGAAAAGTTCGGTTTATGAAACTTCCCGGAATGCGAATCTTCGGCGATTCCAACCCGAAGAGGCTCGACCTCTCGGATACGTCGTCCTTCGTTCGCAAGCCGAATCTGCTCGATCTCGACGCGTCAGGCGTCGAGGTCAAACCGCTCCCCAGAATATTTCATCCCCGCCGGCTGACCTACGACAGACGCATCTGGCTGCTGACGGTCTGCGCCGGGCTGCCGGGTTCCGTCATCTCGCTCTATCTGCTCTGGACCGGCGATTTCACGCAGAAAGTGCAGTGGACGTTGAGCGCAGGGGTAGTCTGCTTCTGGTTCGGGTTCGCCTGGGCCGTGACCGAGCGCGTGGTCAGGCCGCTTCAGACGATCTCGAATCTGCTGGCCGCGCTGCGCGAGGGGGACTACTCGATTCGCGGACGGGCCGCGAAGAACGACGATCCGCTCGGCGATGTCGTGCGGGAGATCAATTATCTGAGCATGACGCTGCGTTCTCAGCGTCTCGGGGCAATGGAGGCGACGGCTCTGCTGAGGACCGTCATGGCGGAGATCGACGTGGTGATCCTCGCCTTCGACGGCGATCAGCGCCTGCGTCTGGTCAATCGGGCGGGGGAGAAGCTGCTCGGCCGGCCGGCGGAACAGTTGCTCGGTCGAACCGCGGGAGAGCTGCGTCTGACCGATTGTCTCGAGGATGAGCCGGCTCGAACCGTCCAGCGGGCGTTTCCGGGCGGCCTCGGCAAATGGGGAATGCGCCGTCAGACCTTTCGCGAGGGCGGCAAGCCTCATCACCTCGTGGTGCTGACAGATCTCAGCCGCGCGCTCCGCGAGGAGGAGAGGCTGGCCTGGCAGCGTCTGGTGCGCGTCATCGGCCACGAACTGAACAATTCGCTGACGCCGATCAAGTCGATCGCGAAGAGTCTCGAGAATTCGTTTTCGCGTCCCGATCGCCAGCCGGACTGGGAAGAGGATATCGAACGAGGTCTGTCGATCATCGCCTCGCGCGCCGACGCTCTCGGACGCTTCATGCTCGCCTACTCGAAACTCGCCAAGCTCCCTCCCCCCGAACTGGTCACGATGGATGTCGGAACGTGGATCAGGCAGGTGATCGGCCTCGAAACGCGGGTTCCGATCGATCTGGATCCGGGGCCCGAGCTTGCCATCAGCGGCGATCGCGATCAGCTCGAACAGTTGCTCATCAACCTGATCCGCAATGCCGTCGATGCGACCGGCCAGACCGGCGGCAGGATAAGCGTCGCGTGGCAGACCGAAAACGGTTTTCTGGATGTAACGGTTCGGGACGAAGGGCCGGGCGTTTCAAACACGGCGAATCTGTTCGTACCCTTCTTCACCACGAAGCCGGGCGGAACCGGGATCGGACTGGCGCTCAGCCGGCAGATCGCCGAAGGTCACGGCGGCATGCTGACGCTAGAAAACCGTCTCGACAGCCGGGGTTGCGTCGCCCGTCTGAGATTGCCGCTCTGATCAGGTCCTGTTCATCCAGAGCATCACGAATATCGCTGCCGCGCCGAGAAATACTCCGAGAGGAAGGGCGGTCCGCAGACCTGTCCGGTTCCTGAAGGCCATCGTTCCGCCGATGACGGCGCCGATTATCGAACCGATCAGAAGCGCCGAGAATGCACCCTGCCAGCCGAGGAACGCACCGATGCCCGCCATCAGCTTGACGTCGCCGAGCCCCATGCCCTCGAAACCGCGAACATAGAAATAGACGGCCCTGATCCACCAGGTGACCAGTCCGGCGACGAAGGCGCCGGCGCTCGCACGCAGCAGGCCGTCATATGCGTTCTCGAACGCGGCCTGATGTTCGTGGCCGAGCGTCAGCGTCGCGATCCCCCACGCCAGGCCGCACGCGAGCCCGAGCAGCATGACGGTCAGGATCGTCCGGTCATATCTTCTCTCGGCATCGGGATCCTCCGCGGCGGCTTCATCTTCATTCATCTCCTCCCACTCGATGTATTTATTGAAGAGCAGCAGGTCCAGCTTGTCGATCAGCAGGAAGCCGGGGACGGCCACTGCGAGAAGCAGGCCGCCGATAACCGCCGCGCGGACGACCGGAAACCCTGTCTCGGGCGCGACGAAGATGAACGACAGATCGAAAGCGTAGACGATCGGCGCGCCCCAGCCCGATCTGAGCGCGGCCGCGACCAGCGCGAAGAGGAACAGTGGATAGGTGATGACGTTGGGCAGCAACTGATGGCGCGCGTCGATGAAGATCAGCGCGATCAGCGTCGCGGCGAAAGCCAGTTCGAGAAGCGCGGTCCACTCGGCTCCGGACCTCCAGACGATGACCGCGAAGACGATGCCGGTCAGCAGCTCGACCGCCGGATAACTGACCGGGATGGCCGCCCTGCAGTTGCGGCATTTACCGCCGAGCACCAGGTAGCTGATCAGCGGGATGTTGTCCAGCGGTCGAATAGATGCTCCGCAGGCTGGACAGGCTGAACCGGGGAAGATCACCGAACGACCGAGCGGCACACGGTAAATGACGACGTTGAGGAAGCTCCCGATGATCATTCCGATGATCATCGCGAGAACTGGAAACAGAAATTCTGACGGAATCAAACCGGCCACCTTGGTATCCTTTGCGGGCTTGCGTTAAATTCTGGGTGATCATAATGACTGAACCGATGAAAATTTTACAGGTCTGTTCGGCCGAAAGCCTCGGCGGCGGAGAGCGGCATGTCATCGATCTGACGCGCGCTCTGATCGAGCGCGGCCACAGCCTCCATCTGGCCGTCCGTCCGGGCAGCCCCCTGCGCGGCGAACTCTCAGATCAGCCGGTCACCTGGCATGAACTCGGTCTGCGCAACGCGATGGACGTCCTCAGCGCGCATCAGCTTTCGCAGATCATCCGCGATCATAAGATCGACGTCCTGCACGCTCACGTCGCCCGCGATTACACCTTCTGCGGAATCGCGGCCCGCATGTCGCGGCCGGTCAGATTCTTTCTGACCCGGCACCACTTCAATCCGATCCGGTCGAATCCGCTCTATGCCTGGACTCTGGCCGAGGCGCGCGCCCTGATCGCCGTCTCAGAGACCGTCAGCGAACAACTGGCCATCGCCTTCCCGGATCAGATAGAACGTATCCACGTCATTCCCAACTGGATCGACTACCGCGCCGGGCTTTCGAGGGACCGCGCCCGGGCCGACCTCGGCATCGCGCGGCGCTATGCCGTCGCGATTATCGGCCGGCTGACGCCGCTCAAGCGACAGGACCTCTTCATCCAGGCGGCCGCTCATCTGGTCAGGGAGCGTTACTGGACCGATGTCGATTTTCTGGTGATCGGAGAGGCCGGACCGGAAGATGAGCGTTACCTCGAGCAACTGGAAAAAATGATCCGTGAATCCGGCGCCGCCGACAACATAAAATTGACGGGTTTCGTGGATGAGCTTCCGGCTCATCTGCCGGGGATCGATATCGTCGCCGCGCCGTCCGACAACGAGGCTTTCTCGCTGGCGCTGGTCGAGGCGATGGCGGCCGGATGCGCGGTCGTCGCGACGCGCGTCGGAGGCATGGCTGAGATAGTTCGCGACGGCGTGACCGGGCTGCTGATCGAGCCCAACGACAAGTGGGCGCTCATCGCCGGATTGACGCGGCTGCTTTCCGACATCCCGCTGCGCGAAAGACTGGCCGCGGCCGGCCGCGAGAGCGTCATCGCCCGCTTCGAGAGGGAACGGGTCATCGACCGGATCGAAGCGCTCTACCGCACCGCCGGAGAGCAGCCCGAACAGATCACCATTACAGGCAGGGAGCCGGCTGATGTTTGACCCGTTCATCTCGCTGAGCTATCTCACCTGGCTGGGCCGTCTTCACCTGCTCGTCTTCTGCATTATCCTGCCGGTCGGAGCAGTGATCTCAGCGCGTCAGCTCGAACACAATCCGCTGCCGCCGCGAGAGCGTTTCTACGTCTCAGTCCTCATTCAGCACTCAGTCTTCATCACCCTCTCGATCCTGGTCGTGATTGTCGAGGAGATTGGCGGCTGGAATCTGCCGGCGAATCCGGTCTCGGCGATCCTGGTCTCTTTCCTCTTTCTCGCGGTAATGCTCGCGATCGGCATCCCTCAATGGCGACGCAACGTGATCGAACGCGATCGCAAGGTCTACCTGTTCATGCCCGCGGGCACGCATGAAAAGACGCTCTGGGCCTGTATCTCAGTTGCCGCAGGCGTCGGCGAGGAGATCACCTACCGGGTTGTCATGTGGAATCTGTTGACGACGGTGATCGGACCCGACCAGATCTATACAGCCGTCATCGCTTCGATCTTCTTCGCTTTCGGCCACTACGTTCAGGGATGGAAAAGCATTCTGGCCATCTTCGTCTTCGCGCTCGGCTTTCACTGGCTGGTCTGGTTTACGGGCTCGATCCTGCCCGCCATTGTGATTCACACCGTTTACGATTTTACCGCCGGGATGATGTATCGCAGATTCGGAGACAGGTATGCCGGAAGCGCCGACATCATGACGGCATGATGATATTCCTGGCCATGCCGACAGGTTGTCGGCGCTCCCGGCGGCGCTCCGTGCGCTATGCGAATGCGTCGCGAAGAACCTTCAGGCTCTGACCGACGGCTTCATCCGCGGGCGCCTTGCCCTCCATCTCCAGCGAGACGTAGCCCTTGAAACCGGCGTCGCGGAGGATCTTCGCGATCCGTGTGTAGTCCAGTTCGCGGGTGTAATAGACTCCGCCGCCGTAATAGGTCTTGGCCTGGACGACGAAAGCGTGAGGCGCCAGGCGTTCGAGCTGCGAATACGGATCGCCGACGAAATTTCCGGTGTCGAGATTGATCCTCAGCCAGGGATTGTCGACGCCCTTGTAGATCCTGAGCAGTCCGTCGACTGAGGTCGTCAGCCCCCAGTGATTTTCGAGAGCCATGACCACTCCGGCCTGTTCGGCGTGCGGAAGACACTCATTGATCGATTCGATGCACCATTTGAAGGCATCGTCATCGGTGTAACCTGCAATCGGATCTTCCTTTCCGCCGGCGTCGAGCATCTCCTGAAAGCTGCGAATCGTGCCCCACCGGCCTGAATTGAGCCTGATGGCCGGGCATCCCAGTTGAACCGCCAGGTCGATGCAGCGTTTCGTATGGTCGATGTCCTTCTGCCGATTGGCCTTGTCAGGCTGGACGAAATTCTGGTGGATCGACAGGAAGAAGAGATCGAGACCGAGCGAGAATGCCAATCTTTTCAGGTTGTTGACATATTTCCGGTCTTCGCTCTCCATCTGCCGGTGAAGGATCTCGACTCCGTCGAAGCCGTGGCGTGCGGCATTCTCGATCACCTTTTCGATCGGATATTTGACCCGGTCGAAGTGCCAGTAAGAGTATGTCGAAACTCCGATTCGGATATGCGGTCTGTTCTGGGCCGCGGCGGATATTTCACGCCCGGGCAGGATCGTCGCTCCGGCGAGTGCGGCGGTCGCGCCCAGGCCGGTCTGCAGCATCTGACGTCTCGTCTGATTCATTCAGCCTCCAAATTCTGTTGGTGATTTCAGGATGATCTGTATTCAATACCTTCGAGTTCGGTGACGTCAAGACTCATCGGGAGTCGACCGAGAGTTCGAAATGAGAAGAGGCCCCGGAATCGCTCCCGAGGCCTCCTCTCGAAATAATCCAGGAGTGCAGGATTAACGGTTCGGACGATTGAAGAACGAAGGACGTCCACCCGGATCGCCGACCGCGAAGACCGAAGCGGTGCCGATGCTCAGGCCGGCCGGAACCGTGGCGCCGAAGACTCCGCTCAGAGCCGCGGCGGCGGTCGCCGAAAGAGTCACCTTGACGTTCGGAATGAAGAGAGTGTTGAACGACTGCGGACGCAGCGGCAGCGTCAGCGCGGGCAGCTCGAGATCGAACAGCGGCACGCGGCCGAGGAGATCTCCGTTGACCGTCACCAGACCGGTCAGAACCGGCGCTGCACCGGTGGTGTCGATATTGAAGCTGGTCAGCTCGACACGGGTGTTGCCGGCAGCCAGAAAGAGCCCGCCGGAGTGATTGATCTCAGCCTTGGCGGTGCCCAGATCGACGACGCCGCCCGTGACGGGGAAGCCGGCCACGCCGCTCCGGAGCGATCCATCGCCAACCGAACCGGCCGACAGACGCAGCGCCCCAAGCGCGCCCAGGAATTCGGAGCTCAGCACGACCGTCGTCCGACCATCGCCGAGATTGATCGAAGGAGCAGCCATAATCGGCGCAACCATCGCCGTAACCATCAGCGCGGCCATCGCCAGACTCAGTTTCGCGGAACGAATTGCTTTAAACATCGGAATAATCTCCCTCCTGCCTTGTGCATTCCGGATTCTTAATGCTCTCCGGAATATCTCTTAAAATTCACGAACACATCAACTCATTAATGATACCGAGTTAGGGTGTGTCCAGATATTGTTCAAAACAAGATCAGGATAGAGGGCGATTATTGCCGAATATTCGCGTGAATATCACAAAATATGAAAACAATGGACAGGGCGTCTAGGACAGGTCGCCGAGATGTTCCCGGTACCAGGCGATCGATCTGCGGATGCCGTCTTCGAGGCTGATCTCGGCGCGCCAGTCGAGTTCCCGATGAGCTTTTTCGGCCGAGAGGTACTGGGCGTCGATCTCCCCCTCGATCTTGTGATCGAGCATAATCCGGGGTTTGAGCCGTTCTGTCATCCCAGCGACTTCAATGATGCGGTCGACCAGATCCTTCATATTAATGAACTCTCCGGCGCCGAAGTTGAATGCCTCGCCGATGAACTCGTCGATTCGTTCGGCCAGCATGAGGTATCCGCGGGCGACGTCGTCACAGTAGACGAACTCGCGGACCGGCGTCCCGTCGCTGCGGATGATCGGATCCTCGTTGCGCAGGATCGAGAGGATCGTTCCGGGAATGATCCGTGAGAAATTGACGTCTCCCGGACCGTAGATGTTGGCGAAACGCGAGACGGCGATCGGCGTCCGGTAGGTGTAGGCGAATGACCGGGCGATGATGTCCGTGCAGGCCTTCGATGCGTCATAGGGGAAGAGCCCCTGAAGCGGATAGTCCTCGGCGTAGGGCAGGTCCTCATGCGTGCCGTAGGCCTTGTCGCTCGATGCCACCACGACGCGTTTGACGGTCCTGCTGACGCGGCAAGCCTCCATCAGGCAATAGGTGCCGCGGACGTTCGCTTCGTAGGTCGAAAGCGGCGACCGGTTGGCCGCACCGACTATCGCCTGAGCCGCCAGATGAAAGACCGCGTCTATCTCGTATTCGTTGAGTATCCGCTCCATCAGCGGATAGTCCTCGACCGCGCCGTTGATGACCGTTACGCGCCGCCGCAGATCGAAGAGATCGAGCGAGTTGGCGCGGATCGCGTCCCGCTGCAGGCAGACCACGCGCGCGCCCTGCTCAACCAGCAGTCGCGCCACATGCGCTCCGACGAATCCCGTGGCTCCCGTTACAAAGGCTGTTCTGTTGTTCCAGAATGTCATGTCAGTAGAAAGTAGAAAGTAGAAAGTAGAAAGAAAAAAGACAGTAAAAAAACGAGATCATAAATCGCATTGAGTATACGGGCACTCTCTGCTTTCTGCTTTCTACTTTTTACTTTCTACTGATTCCCATACCGCCCAGTCAGCTCTGCCCGAATCCCAGATCTGATTGAACTCCATATTGTCCTTGTATGTATCCATGCACTTCCAGAAACCCGTGTGAGGATACGCCATGAGCTGGCGTTCGGCTGCCAGCCGCTGCAATGGTTCGCGTTCGAGCACGCAGGTATCGTCGAGATAGTCGAAGATGCCGCGGTTGAAGACGAAGAAGCCGCCGTTGATCACCTCGTTCATGACGGGCTTCTCCTCGAAGTCCGTCACCGCCCCCTCGCCGTCGAGCTTGAGGATCCCGAAGTTCGAGCGCGGATAGACCGCGGTCAAAGTCGCCAGCCTTCCGTGCCGGCGATGAAATTCGATCAGTCGTGTCAGGTCGACATCCGAGAGTCCGTCGCCATAAGTGACGCAGAACATCGGGTCGTCGCCGATGTAGCTCTCGATTCGTTTGAGCCGGGCGCCGGTGTTGGTGTCGAGCCCCGTCTCGGCGAAAGTTATCCGCCAGTCCTCGTCAGCCTGCCGGTGCTTGTCCAGCCGGTACTCCCCCGCGCCGCCCATCTCGAGTGTGAAATCGGAATAGAGCCAGTGATGCTCGAGGAAATATCGCTTGATCGAATCTCCGAGGTATCCGAGGCAGAGGATGAAGTCGTTCATCCCGTGATGGCTGTATATTTTAAGCAGATGCCAGAGCAGCGGCCTGCCGCCGATCTCGATCAGCGCCTTCGGGACCGAGACCCCGTGTTCTCCCAGTCGTGTGCCGCGGCCTCCGCAGAGGATGACTGTTTTCATATCCGGATCAGTATGGGGCAGATCTGTTTAATCAGATTCCTCTTCTTCAGTAATTCCTTAATCGTTCTCATCACTGCTCCCTTACAGGAGAACGCCCGGTCATTTGCCGGCGACATGGCGATGTTCCCAGACCTTGGCGTATTTGAGGAAGACACTGTACGCCGTGAACATCGCGATAATCAATCCCTGAATGCCGTCGCGGAAACCCTGCTTGACCAGATACGTCCGGACGAATGCCGCGATCGGCAGGATGAAGAGATCGATCCCGCGGACTTTTTTGCCGTTTTTGAAGAGATGCGCGGCGCCGAGCGTGGCGTATTCCTCGAGCACCCGATGATGATCGCTCAGATCGCGCTTGGTGTAGTGGAGGAACTCGCCGGGCAGCGTCTCGATCCGCCCCTTCACCCGCGCCGTTTCGTGCGGCGCGACTCCGTCCCAGTAGCTCGCTTCCTTCCTGTAGAGCCGCATCTGGTAGTCCGGATACCAGCCCGAATGGCGGATCCACCTGCCGAGATAGAGGGTGCTCCGCGCGATCCGGAATCCGTCCGGCAGCGTCGCCGGATCGCGCCGCCGCAGCGCCTCAATCGATTCGCGCAGCTCCGGCGTTACGCGTTCATCGGCATCGATCCAGAGGATCCAGTCGCCGGTCGTCTGCGAATCGGCGAACTCATGCTTGTCCTTGTAGCCTCGAAACTCGCGGTTGAAGACGCGGTCGGTGTAGCGGCGGGCGATCTCGACCGTCCGGTCCTTCGAATCGGAATCGACGATCACGATCTC
>CALBSU010000354.1 GCA_937967285.1 uncultured Acidobacteriota bacterium | reverse complement strand
TCCGCGATCGGCTGCTCGACCTGCTGCATCGATGGTATCTGAGATGGCTGGCCGGAGAATCCACCGCGATTCTGGATCGCTGGCGGGAACTGTCGAGTTACGCCGCGGGCAAACGCGTAGCCGTCACCCTCGAGAACGAGAAGATCACCGGCGAGACCGTCGGCCTGACGGAAAGCGGGGCGCTGATCGTCAGAACCGATGCAGGGGAGTTGCGGACCGTCATCGCCGGAGAGGTCTCGGCGCTGCGCGAGGATCCGGCTAAATACTCTGGAAACTAAGTTCTTTGGGATTTAGACGCCAAGAAAACAAGAGAGCCAAGAGATCTCGACGCCAAGACGCCAAGAGAGCCAAGAGCAGTAGCTCAAGGGAAAGTTGCAATTGAGGAAAATGGAGCAGTTCCTTCCTTTATTCCATCTTGGCTGTCATGGCGTCTTGGCGTCGAGATCTCTTGGCCATCTTGGTTTCTTGGCGTCTAAATCCAAAGTAGTTGACGGACAGGTATTTTCATCCGGTTTGAGTTGAATGGCATGTGGCCGGCGGGTAAGATGTGATTCGAACCGAATTTTCCCGAGACATGATCCGCGCCCCGTTGACTCAGCATGAACTACTTCAATTACTTCACCGAAATCGAGCAGGAGTTCGTCAGGCGCCGCGGCAGTCACATGCTCGTGTCTCCGCTCGACTGGTCGCTGATCGAGATGTGGAAGCAGCGCGATATCCCCCTCCACGTGGTGCTGCGCGGGATCAACTCATCGTTCGATTCGTACGAGAGCCGGCCGCATCGCGGTCGCAAGGTCAATTCGCTCTTCTATTGCCAGCAGGAAGTCGAGGCTACGTACCAGCAGTATGTCGAGTCGCGCGTCGGGAGCAATCCTGAATCGGAGAATGGCGCGACCAACGGCGAAAACGGCGGAAACCAGTTCAGCCAGTCGACGCTGATCGACTATCTGACGGACAATCGCCGCTCGATCGAACTGCTCAGGGATAAGCAGGCGACGGTGTCGCCTCTGCGTGAAGCTCTCGATCGGGCAGCCGATCGTCTCGGCCAGGTGATCGACGATCTTGGATCCTCCGCGCGAATCTCCGCCGAGGCGCTCGAAAAGGACCTGACGATGATCGAAAACCTGATTCTCGATGGTGCGCGCGCGGCGTCCGGCGACGAGATGCTTACGGAACTGAAGAAGGAAGGGAACCGGCAGTTGAAGGTTTACAAGCAGACGATGGAGCGCGAGATCTTCGAGCAGACGCTGGCAAATTTCATCGATCGGCGGCTGCGTGAGACTTACGGCCTCCCGCGTCTGAGTCTGTTTTATCTGTAACGTGAAAACGGCCCCTGCCCGCGGGCCCGAAAAGGATCGTGATGCAATGACCGAGCGCGGCGTTCACGACACTACCGGAGCGAATGAGCGGTCTCCGCTGGAGGTCGGCTCAGTCCATGAAGTGACGATCGAGAAGATCGTGTACGGCGGCGACGGTCTGGCCAGGATCGGCACGCAGGCGGTCTTCATCCCGTACACGGCCGTCGGCGACAAATTGCTGGCGAGGATCACGGGCATCGAACGTAACTTCGCCCGCGCCTCGGTCGAACGGCTGATCGAGGAGTCGAGCGATCGTCGCACGCCTCCGTGCGAGAGCTTCGGCGTGTGCGGCGGATGCCAGTTGCAGCATCTTTCGTACGAAGCGCAGTTGAAGGCCAAGGAGTCGTTCATCCGCGAATCTCTGCGGCGACTGGGCGGGATCGAGTGGGAGGGCGATATCGAGATCCGTTCGGGAGAGGAGTTCGGTTATCGTTCGCGGGCCGAGATCAAGGTCGGTTGCGACGATGAGGGCCGGACGCGCCTTGGTTATTTCCGGGCCGGCACGCGCGAGATCTGCGATGTCGTCAACTGCCTGATCCTGCTGCCGGCGGCCAACCGTGAGCTGCAGCGGCTGCACGAGAACCCCTCGCAGATTCCGGGCGATGCGACGCGCGTCTATCTGACCGTCGGCGACGATGCGGTGATCGTTACTCCCGCGACCGGAGAGAACGGACGGATGGCTGATATCGATGCGCTCGGCACGGCCGGACAGCAGATCGACGGCATCCTCTACACCTTCGGCGTGCGCTCATTTTTTCAGGGCAACCGCCTGCTGGTCGAGGATCTGGTTCGCGTCGCGACTGGCGGAGCCGCCGGCGCGACCGCGATCGATCTCTACGCCGGCGTCGGCCTGTTCAGTCTGCAACTGTCCCGCAGTTTCGATCAGGTGATCGCGATCGAAGGCAACCGAACCGCGGCGGCTCACGGGCAGGAGAATGTCCGGATCAATTCGATCGCCAATGTCCGGTATGAGCCTATTTCGGTCGAAGCGTGGCTGAAGTACAAATCGTCGGACGTCGATAATCCGGACTTCGTGCTGCTCGACCCGCCACGCGCCGGCGCGGGACCTGTCGTCATCGAAAGACTTGTCGCGATGAATCCGAAGGCGATCACATACGTCTCGTGCGATCCGGCAACGCTCGCCAGGGACCTCAAGATGCTCCGTCAATACGGATACGTTATCGAATCGATCACAGGCGTGGATATGTTTCCTCAGACTTTTCACGTCGAAACGGTGGTTACACTCAAATCCGGTTTGGAATAACGCCGATTCCCGCCACCCCTGCCACCCCTCCAATTCGATCTGAATGCCGGATTCTGGACTGTCCGGAGATCCGACAGCATCGGAATTGAAATGACGCGTCGAATTTCGTTTACGGGACTGGGGCCTTTCCGCCAGCCGCTGCTCTATGTCTGCGGCTTCTTCATGCTCGGTCTGATCGTCGCTTCGAGGATCGGCGGGCCGGGCTGGGTCTGGTATGCGCCGGCGATTCTTTCGTGGGGGATCGGGCTTGGCCTGCTCTGCCGCGGAGAG
>CALBSU010000353.1:2500-11707 GCA_937967285.1 uncultured Acidobacteriota bacterium | reverse complement strand
CGGAACATCGCCTGGTAGTTGGTCTCGGGATTCTTGGCCAGCCCGTCGGCCCGCGTCTCGGCGCCCTTCACGCTGCCCGGAGTCGCCGCGTACATGTTGAACCACATGCGCGTCACTCCGCGGGCCGTTCCGGGATAGTACCTCGCGCGACAGAGCAGGCGGGCGACCTTGTAGGCCGGATCGCCCTCCTTCCAGCCGCGATAGGGCCGGTCCGACGGGTCCGAATCGATCCAGACATAATCGCCGTCCTCGATTCCCAGCTCGCGGGCGTCATCCGGATTGATATCGACGTAGCCTTCGGTCACAAACGGCATCCGCTTGTCGTGACGATAGAGATCACCGAACGGTCCAAAGAGCACCGCCACCATGTCGGTGTCGATCGGCGTCGTGTGCGATCCGTGCCGGTACTTCGGCGTATGGAAGATGAACCGGTAGCCGTCCTTCTTGAGCGGATGCTCGGTCTTCGAGACGGCCGACCACGGCTTGACGACGTTGCGTACCTGCCGTGCCTCGCAGGAAAGGTCATCCCGGTCCACGCCGTACGTCGGGGGCTCCTCGTTGCGGAAGCACGGATGCTGCTCGCCGACGATCACGTTCGGCTCGTAGAAGGTCGAATCGATCGGCTCGCGGTAGACCGGCAGGTTCTCGCCGTACGAGATGAACTCGTTCTCGTCGCGGTAGAATTCGAGCCGGCCCGTCTTCGTGTACCACGGCTTCGAGTCGATGATCTGTTCGTAACCGCCGGTGCGCGGCGCCGTTCGCGTCATCATCAGCGCCGGGATGCCTTCCTTCGCCTTCGTTTCGAGGTCCGCTATCTGATATCCCTTCGTCGCCGAACTGGCCGTCAGAATGCGTTGCAGGTAGACGTCTGTCCGCCCCTCGTTGACGAATTTGAAATAATCGTTGAACCGGTTGTCTCCGGTTATTTTGGCCAGTTTTGATGCGACCAGGGCGACAGCTTCGGCGTCCCCCTTCGTATCGAAGATCCGAGGCAGCGGAGTCCGCGGGAAGATCTGCAGGAACGGATTGGTCACCGAGGCCGTCATGTCCGGATGTTTCATCTCAGCCCACGAGTCGATGGCGAAGACGATGTCCGCGTACTCGCACGATGTCGACCACCACCATTCGTTGACGCCGATGAACTCCATCTTCGGCAGGACGTTGTTGACCACGTTGTAATGCCATTTGACATTGCCGAGGATCGAGTTGGCGTTGGCGAACCAGAGCGATTTGGTCGGCGTCGGCATGTGCCCTTTGCCGGTGAACATCTTCTTGCCGACTTTCAGGGGATGGTCTTCGTGGTTGTAGTAATGAGCCGACTCAGCGCGCCAGAACTGTTTCGGGCGCGCCGGCTTCGCCCCGTCCAGTTCGATGTCGAACGGATTCTCCATCATGTACTGCGGCAGTCCGTTGAAGAGCGCGATCCGGTAGTTTCCGGCGTAGCTGCCGATGTTGCCGCTGATCTGGCCGATGTTGGCCGTCAGCGCCGCCATCAGAAACTGCGTCCGGTCCTTGAGATCGTTGTTGAAGAACTGGTTCGGCCCCATTCCGACGGCTATCAGCGTCTTGCCGGCATTGGCCGCGGTGTCGCGAGCCAGCTTCTCGATCGAGGCTTTCGGCGCCCAGGTCATCTCCTCTGTCGCCGCCGGGGAGAAGTTGTCCATGACGTATTTTTTAACGAGATCGAAGTTGGGCCGGCATTTAACTCTCTTCCCGTCCTTGAGCGTCACCTCAAATTCGCCTTCGAGCGCGGGGTCGAGTCCCGACTTGTCGAAGAACTCTCCGACCATATCGCGAGTCAGGGCTGCCGGAGCATTCTTCTTTCTGTCCCACACCACGGCGTCGCCCCACTGGTCGCGCAGCGCGGACGGAATGAACTGTCCCTGCTGCACGCCCGGCGGGGGCGGCGCCTGTCCGGACTCCAGGACGGTGGTGAAGTTGGTAAGTTTCGACTGGGCAGGGCCGTTCTGCAGATCCGATGCATGGAGCAGTTTGAGGTTGTCCATGCGGACCAGCAGCGGCAGGTCAGTGAATCGGTTGACGAACTTCTCGTCGTAAAGTTTGTCGCGCATCAGGACGTGGCAGACGCCGAGCGCCAGGGCCGGCGTGGTGCCGGGGCGGACGATGATCACCTCATCCGCCTTGTTGGCCGTCGCGCTGTATTCGCAGGCGATGACGACGATCTTCGTCCCCTTGAGCCGCGCCTCGGTCAGCCAGTGAGCATCCGGCATCTTGGTCGTGATCCAGTTCATCCCCCAGACCAGCACCAGGTTGGCGTGCTCGACCGAATGCAGGTCGAATTCGACCGTCTGCGTCCCGGTCACCATGGTGTGACCCGGAGGCAGATCGGTATGCCACGAATAGTTGTCCCACCCGCGGCCCCCGAGCGCCTTGTCCGGACCGACCTTGCGGATCTTCGAATCGAGCAGCGCCAGCACACCGGCCATGCGGTACATCGCCATGACGCGCGTCACGCCAAGCAGAGGCATTCCGCCGCGGAACTTCAGGCACTGAGTTCCCGCGCCCTTCGTGGCCTCGATCGCTTCTGGCTCGTAATGCTGGGCAGCGAGCTTCTTCGCTCCTTCGGGTCCGGAATAGGTCGTCGCGATGTTCTGCAGCGTCCGCGCGGCATAATCGGCGGCCTGGTCCCAGCTCAGCTTCTCCCATCCGTCCCAGCCGCGGCGGAAGTACTCCTCGGGCGGACGGCCGTCATCTCCGCGCGGGAATCCCTTATCGACCCACTCCTTGAAGCCCTTGCGGATCATCGGATAGCGCACGCGCCGGTCGCCGTAAAACCTTCGTGTCAGCGCAAGCCCCTTCTGGCAGCAGCGCGGATCCCAGCGGTGCGAGCTGCGGTTGCCCTCGAGGTCGGTCGCCTGGCCGTAGCCCATCGTCGGCCCGATCCGCGTCACGACGCCGTTACGGACGTATGCCCGCAGCAGGCAATTGTGCGTATCATTCGGCGCGCAGAGGAAGACGAATGAATCGTCGGCCTTGAAGAGATCGCGGTACGCCTCCTCCCAGTCGCGTTTCGGATAATGAGCCAGCGGATTCGGGATCGTGTCGAGCGCCCACGAATCGGTCACGCCTGTGATGAATGCCGTGAACCCCATCGCTGATGCCGCTTGCAGGAAATGGCGTCGTTTCATGACGTTGCTCCTCAGAAAAACAGAAATTCATCCACAAAGGACACAAAGAATCACAAACATACAAAATAATAATTGTTCTTCTTTGTGTCTCTTGGTGTCCTTTGTGGATGAAAATCCTTCATTTCAAACCCTTCCGGATATACGCGGTGATATTGAGAATCTCCGCGGCCGTAAGCTTGCTGTACCTCACATCGTCGCGGCTGAAAGCGGGCATCGGAGTCCCGGCTCTTCCGCGTTCGATCGTCCCAGCGATGTACTCAGTCGTCGCGACCTTCAGAAAACCGGGATTGCCGAGCGCCGGGCCGATCCTGCCTGTCCCGTTATCTCCGTGACAGCCGGCGCAGTTCCGGTTGTAGAGCGCTTTCCCGGCCGCCGCGTCACCGGTTCCGATACTCCAGTCGGTCCGCGGTCCTTCAACCGTTGCATCCCGTGCAGGGGCCAGGCTTCGCAGATGGCCGACCAGCAGCTTGATCTCTTCCGGCGACAGATTGGCCGCGAATGCCGGCATTCTTCTGCCCGGACGTCCGCCCTTGATCGTCTCCTCGATGAACGAATCCGACGCCAGGTCGAGGAAATCGGGCGAGCCGATAGCGGGGAAGCGGATCTCCATCGAACCGTAGTTGCGCCCCTTGCCGTCCGGCGCGTGGCACGCACTGCAGTACGCCGCGAAGAGCTCGCTGCCCGTCATCGGCACGGCTTTCTCGCCGAGCACTTCGCGTTTCAGGCGATCTTTCGGCATCATCCGGGTGGGCATCTCGCGCCCGCGCAGGAAGAGGATCCACGAGGTCAGCAGGTCGGCCTCCTCCGGCTTTTCGATCTGCCCCGGCATCAGACTGCCCGGAACCACGCCGGCCGGGTCCATCAGATGCCGGCGCATGTAATTGATGAAGGTTTTTTCGCCGGGCAGGCGATCGAAGTTGAGATCGCCGGCCGGTTTGCGTCCGACCGTATCGAGCGCCGGTCCCTCATCGCCGCCGCGCCCGCCCACCTTGTGACAGCCCAGACAGCCGCGCTCCATCGCCAGAGCCTGGGCCTCGACGATCCGCGGAGCTCCGACACGCGTCTTCAGATATCCCTCGATCGCCGCCAGGTCTTCCTGATTGATCTCGCTGAAGCCGGCTTTCCATGCGCCGGTCTTGTCGCTTTCGGCCTTCGTCAGATGGATTGAGTACCAGTCGGTCTGGTAGCCCCTGAGCCCGGTGTACGAGAGGTTCGGCGCCGTCCCCCGACCGCGATTGTCGATCTGGTGGCAGCCGATGCAGTCGAGGCTGTCGAGCAGGAAACGTCCGCGATTAAGCTCTTTGCTCGTCGCGACAGGCACAGAGTTATGGCAGGTCCCGCATCCGGCCGAGAGGTGCTTGCCGGTCAGCATCTGCTCATCCCAGAACGAGACGTGTCCGTGTGCGGCTTCCCTGGTCGTCGCCCGGCCCTGACCGCTGTGGCAGACCGTGCAGCCCATCTCCTTCGGATCGTGCGGAATCGGCGGATGGGCTTTGAAGAGCGGGTCTCCGTCCAGCGCCGGTGCGGCGCCCATACCCAGATGGCAGGTCACGCACCGGTCGGTGACCTCCAGGTCGGGCTTCCAGATCTGCTTGACGCCGATCGGAATTGCAGCCACGCCCTGCTTAACAGCCAGCTCGTTGTATCGATTCTGCACTGACCGCCATTCGGAGAAGAACGGACGCAGCGGCGCGCTCGCCAGCACGATCACGAATACAACGCTGAGCAGCGCCAGCACGCGAATCAGTCGCCCGGGATGCGTTACTTTTCCGTTATCCATATCAGTACACCCCGTCGATCCAGGGGATCGTGTATTGCCAGCCCGGCCCGCGGAAGAGCGTCCCGATCACCGTCAGCGCGATGCTGGCCACCAGAAACCAGAGGAAGATCCAGAACGCCAGGCTCCGGTCGCCGAGCCATCCCACCCAGCCGGTTCTCCTCGAACTGACGGCTGGAATCATCATCATCCCCGCGATCGCCCACAACGGGATCAGCAGAGGCCAGACCGGATGCGCGCTCGTGAACAGAAAGACTGCCGACAACCCGATCACCGCGATCCAGAAGAAGAGCAGCTTCCTTTTGATGTCCTCGCGCCAGAACGCTTCTCGCTTCAGGTTGATGTTGAAATACGGGATGACGATCAGCGCAACGATCACCAGGCCGGGCAGGATCACGCCCGAGATCAGCGGCGGATAGTAGTGCAGCAGCTCCTGCAGCCCGAGGAAATACCAGGGCGCCTTGGCCGGGTTGGGTGTCTTCTGCGGATTGGCGATCTCTTCGAGCGGGGCATCGAAGAAGAGCGCCAGCAGCGAGAGCGCCAGCGAGATGACCACCAGAGCGATCGCCTCGCGCAGCATCAGATGCGGCCATGTCATGACCTGAGGCTCGTCCGCCGCGTCCACCGCCGGCCGCCGCTCGCCCTGCACGACCACCAGCCTGACCGGCGACTTCCGCGCATCGTCATCCGCTTCGAGCAGGTATTTCGGGTTATTCATTCCTCACCTCCCGAAGCAGGCTCGTCTCCCAGATAGACGCCGCCGTCCTTCCGCACACGCCAGATGTGGACGCACAGCACCAGCACAATCAGCAGCGGCAGCAGCACGCAATGCAGCACATAGAACCGCAGCAGCGCGTTCTCGTTGACCTTGGTTCCTCCCAGCAGCAGGAACTTCATGCTCTCGCCCATCAGCGGTACCGCGTCGGCCATGTTGGTCCCGACCGTTACGCCCCAGAACGCCAGTTGATCCCACGGCAGCAGGTATCCGGTGTAGCTGAGCAGAATCGTCAGCACCAGCAGCACCACTCCGAGCACCCAGTTGAATTCGCGCGGCGGCCGGTACGCTCCCGCGAAGAAGACCCTCACCATGTGCAGCAGCACCAGCGCCACCATCGCATGCGCGCCCCACCGGTGCAGGTTACGCAGAAACGGTCCCATGTAGACCACGTACTGCAGATCCTTCATGTCGTCGTAGGCGCGCGGAACCGACGGGTGGTAGTAGAACATCAGGAAGACGCCCGTCACGATCAGGATGAAGAGCGTCGCCGCCGACAGACCACCCAGATAGAAGGTCCGCGTGAAGCGGATCGCCCTGACGTTGACCTTGACCGGATGGATGTGCAGAAAGAAGTTGCTGAAGATCGCCAGCGAACGGTTGCGGTTCGTATCGCTCAAACCTCGCCGGACGATCGACCGGAAGACGCGATTCTGCGTCAGCGTATCCATCCATGTTTGCGGGGTTTGCGGGATCGGTTTGATCATGGCTCACACCTTCAGAATTACATCTCGTTCGACCACCTTCGCCGTGTCCACCACCAGCAGCCCCGATTCGACTGTCATCTCCAGCCGGGGCAGGGGCTTCGGCGCCGGCCCGTCGGTCACCTCGCCGGATGTCGAAAAACGGCTCCCGTGGCAGGGGCAGAAGATCCGGTTGTTCTCCTTCTCGTACCTGGTCAGGCAGCCCAGGTGAGTGCAGACCGCAGTCATCGCGAAGAATCCGCCGGCCGCGTGAAAGACATAGACGCGCTGTTCCGGCAGCGCCAGCAGAGTCCCGACAGGGATCTCTTCCGGTTTGCCCAGGCGGAATCGCGTCTCCTCCTCGAAGAGCACTTCCGGCCACAGGTATCTGACGGAGGTGATCGCCGTACCCAGCGAGGCGACGGCGATCGCCCCGCCGCCGAGCAGGCTCAGAAACTCGCGCCGGCTCTGTTCGGCGTCATCCAGCGGTGTCTTCAGATCGTCAATCAATGGCATGGCATCCCCTCACAGCACCCGGTCGGCCAATTTCATCAGTTCCATCTCATCGGCACGGTAAAACGCCTGCATGGTAATCACTCCGGCCGGGCATCTTCGGGCACACAATCCGCAGCGGATGCAGGTCGTCTCGTCCTTGATCAGCGCCGCTCCGTTCGGACTGCCGAACATCAGCGCCGGCTCGCCGTTCGGCAGCAATGCCAGAGCTTCTTCAGTGGTCGCTCCGACCCGCCGCAACGAAACCAGGTCGATGCACTCCTCGGGGCAGACATCGACGCATCCGCCGCACTGTATGCACTCGCTCCCCTGAACCCGCGATGAATCGAAGATAGTGTTGACCCAGCAGTGCAGGCAGCGCTTGCCCTCGGCCCGAGCTTCGTCTTCAGAGAGGCAGAGCTCGACTTCCTCGCGCTCCTGCCTTCGCTCGATCGGAAGCACCGGGACCCGGCGTCGCGCAATGGTCTCGTAATCTCCCCGCGCGAACGGATGGTCGTATCCGATGCTCGGAAAGACGTGGACGGAATACTCTCCGGGTTCGTCAGTCCGTCCGGTGATCAGAGTGTCGATCGACTTGGCTGCTTTACGTCCATCCGCAACCGCCGAGATAATGATCCGAGGTCCGAACGCAACGTCGCCCCCGGCGAAAATGCCTTCAACACTGGTTGCCAGAGTCGCCGGATCGACCACCACCGTCTGCTGCGGAGTCGTCTCGATCCCGTGGTCCTCACCAAGGAATGACAGGTCGGCGATCTGGCCGATCGCCAGGATCACGGTGTCGCATTCGATCCGCTTCTCCGATCCATCGACGAACTGAGGCGAAAAGCGGCCTGTCTCGTCGAAAACTCGTGAAACGTCGAGCGTCTCGAGCCCCGTCACCCGCCCGTTCCCGAGAATCGCCTTCGGCCCGCGCCGGTGGATCAGCTCGATCCCCTCGTGCGATCCTTCTTCTATCTCTTCCGGATCCGCCGGCATCTCGTCACGCGATTCGAGCGAAACAAGAGTCACCTTCCGGTTGAGGAGTCTCGATGCCGCGATCGCTGCGTCGATGGCCAGATTGTGGTGCTCCTCGTCCGGTTGCGACGTCCCGCCGAATCGGCGCGCTGTTCGAGCCACGTCGAAGGCCACATTGCCTCCACCGACCACCACAACTTCGCGACCGATCTCGAGCGGGACGCCCAGATTCAGGTTGACCAGAAAATCGAGCGCCGTGACGACGCCGGTTTTGTCCGCGCCGGGCATCTTCAGCATCTTTCCCTTGCGGCAGCCCGTCGCCAGAAAGACCGCATCGTGCTCCCGCCTCAAATCCGCGAATGTGATGTCGCGGCCGATCTCGACTCCCATTCGGAACTCGACTCCGAGGTATCTGATGAACTCGATCTCGCGGTCGAGCAGCTCGCGCGGCAGCCTGTATTCCGGGATCGCCATTCGCATCATTCCGCCGGTCACCGGCGCCGCGTCGAAGATCGTCACCCGATGGCCCATCAGCGCCAGATCGTGCGCGCAGGCCAGCCCCGCCGGACCCGATCCGATGATCGCGACCTTTCCGGGATTGCCGGCTTTCGGTCTCGGCTTTTCTATGATTTCGTGGATCTCTTCAAAAGTGGCGGGGCTTTCGACTCCGAAGCGTTCGTTGATGAACCGCTTCATTGCCCGGATGGCGATCGGCTGGTCGAGTTGCCCGCGCCGGCAGGCGGCCTCGCAGGGGTGCGCGCAGACCCGCCCGCAGATCGAGGCCAGAGGATTCGGCGAGCGAGCCAGCAAGTATGCTTCACGATACTTTCCCTGCGCTATCAGGCTGACGTATCCGCCGGCATTCGTGTTGACCGGACAGGCGGCGCGGCACGGGAAATTGCTCTCGAGATATCTCAGACTGAGCCTGTCTCGCCCTTCCCACCAGCTTGTGCTTGTCCCGGTTTCGGCCATGATCAGCCCTCGATAAGGTGATTACATCACTGTAATCATGAGCCGGCCTGATGCTTATGGCTGTGACTTATGTCATAGGGGGTAATTTTTTTGGGGCCTGTCCGCGCTCCAGATGCTTGTTGCGCGGGGAACTTTCATGTCGTATTATCTTTTCAGCCCCACGCCCCTCACCAAATTATTCGTAAGGGTGAGTTTTTCCGCGATGTCGCTTCTTTCACAACCTGACAGCAAGGCGTTTCCATCCCCTGGAACAGCTGTACACAAAATCGATCTGCCCCATCTGCTGCCGTTGACCGAGCACGCAATTCGCGTCATCACCGTTCTGCTGGTGATCTTCGATGCATTGCTCGCGCCCGCGCTCTTCCTGCTGGCTTTCCGGCTGCG
>CALBSU010000352.1 GCA_937967285.1 uncultured Acidobacteriota bacterium | reverse complement strand
CGAGATCGATCCTGGTTACATCTTTGCGTGGTCCAGTCTCGGCAACCTGCTCGCTGACAACCTCAAGCGTTTTGATGAAGCGGAAGCAGCTTTCCGCAAGGCCATCGAGATCGATCCCGAGAATATTGAATTTCTGAACAACCTGGCGTGGATGTTCTATTTGATTGATAAAAATCCGAGAGAAGCGGAGGAGTTATCTCGCAAGGCTGTCGAAAAGGCCCCGGCCAACTCGCATTACGCACATACACTGGCCTGCATTCTGGTCAGGAACGGCAAATGGGAGGATGCGGTTACTGCAATCCGTGTACATATCTCTATCGGTGACGACGCATATCACGAAAGCACTTGGCAGGACACGCTGATTCTTTTCAGGGATATTGTACGGACCGATCACGCCGGTGATGCGCTGAAGATCCTGGACGAAACGGGGACGGGTGAACGCTGGCGACCGCTTCGTGAAGCGCTCAAAGCGATCGCTGATGACGATCCTGACTACCTGCTGCGCGTCGCTCCCGAGGTACGTCAACCGGCTGAAGAGATTATCGACATGCTGTTGCCCGAGGGTAGAAAGCTCGGAGAGGGGATGAACGGTAAGGCCGTTTCGGGTTCGAGGAGGAGGAGGTCAAGATAGGAAAAGCCGGCGAGGGCGCCGGCGCACCTAACGGCGGCGCCCCCCGTGGCCGCCGCCGCCCGGAGTCCTGATCACGATCCGGTCGCCCTTTTTAGCCGCGATCGAGAACTTGGCGGGGAGCTTCCTCCGTTTGCCGTCCGGCCGGATCAGTTCGGCCTCGCCTGCGGCGCCGGGTTCGCCTCCCTGAAGTCCGTATGGTCGGATTTTCCGCCGATCGGAGAGCAGCGTCACGCTCGCGTCGGCCAGCAGTTCCACCTCCCGGATGACGCCGTCGCCGCCGCAATGCCTTCCCTTCCCTCCCGAATTTCGACGAATGGCGTAGCGCCTGATCCGCAAAGGATATGCGTATTCGAGCGCCTCGACCGGCGTGTTGAGCGAGTTGGTCATGTGAGTGTGGATGCCCGAGATGCCGTCTGAGGCGGGGCGCGCTCCCATGCCGCCGGCGATCGTTTCGTAGTAGGCGAACTCGGCGTCGTAGCGCGGGTCCCAGCCGCCGATCGTCAGATTGTTCATCGTGCCCTGCGAGGCGGCCGGGATAAGATCGGGAACCGCTCCGGCGAGCGCCCTGAGCAGAACATCGACGATCCGCTGCGAGGTCTCGACGTTACCTCCGGCGACCGGCGCGGGTGGCAGCGCATTGACGATCGTCCCGGCCGGCGCGATCACTTCGAGCGGTTCGAGAATCCCCGCGCTGGCCGGCACTTCGCCCGGAATCAGGCAACGGAAGACGTAATAGGCAGCCGAGACCGTGATCGCCTCGACCGCGTTGACCGGCCCGCGAACCTGAGGCGCGCTGCCGGTGAAGTCTATCCGCGCTTTCTCTCCGCGGATCTCGATCCGGACGCGGATCCGGACCGGCGTGTCGGTCTCTCCGTCGTCGTCGAGGAAGTCCTCCGCCTCGTAGACTCCGTCGGGAATCCGCGCCAGCCGATGGCGCATCAGGCGCCCGGCGTAGTCGATCAGGTGACGCGCGTAGAGATCCGCCTCGGCGAAGCCGTACCTCTCGACGATCTCGAGCAGGCGCGACCGGCCGACCTCGAGCGCGCCGATCTGAGCCGAGAAGTCCCCTTCCCTTTCGCGCCGTCCCCGAACGTTCGACATCAGAAGCGAAAAGAGATCGCGGTCGAGCTCGCCCCGCCGGACGATGCGGATCGGCGGGATCCTGATGCCTTCCTGGTAGATCTCCGTCGCAGCGCCCATCGAGCCGGGAGTCGCGCCGCCGATATCGGCGTGATGCGCGCGATTGGAGACATAGAAGAGAGGCTTCTTCGAGATTTTCGAGTCATGGATCGCCGTCACCAGAGTCACGTCCGGCAGGTGAGTGCCGCCGGCGTACGGATCGTTGAGGATTACAACGTCGCCGGGATCCATCGGACAGCGCTCGATGGCCGCGCGAACGCTCATCGGCATCGAGCCGAGGTGGACGGGCATGTGATCGCCCTGCGCGATCAGCCGGCCTCGACCGTCGAAGACCGCGCAGGAATAGTCGCGCCGTTCCTTGATGTTCGGCGAGAAGGCCGTCCGCCTGAGGCTGACTCCCATCTCCTCCGCAACGGAACTGTATAGTGAACGGAATATTTCGAGCTTTATCGAATCCATGGTTTTTTATCCACGAAGGAACACGAAGGGGGCACGAAGGAGTCGGAAATTATCCTTTGAACTGACTTCGTGGACCATCTTTTCCCTTCAGATTGATCCTCGAATGAAGGCAATTTCATCCACGAAGGCACAGAGGCACTAAGGATAATTCCGGAGGTCCTGATCGATTGAGGATCTCCCGGATATTCGATCTCCTTCGTGCATCCTTCGTGTTCCTTCGTGGATCATCTTTTCATCCCTTCAAGGGCCTTTTTCGCAGACACACGAACGCTTTCATCCCTGTCGTTTGCCGCGACATCGGCCAGCACCGCAGCAGCCTCGGGATTATCGAAGCCGCCGAGCAGGCGCGCCGCCTTGCGTCGAAAATCGGGGAAGCTGTGCTGCCTGACGATTCCGACCAGTTCGTGATAACCGTTGCGAGTGTGCTTCAACTGCGCGGAGGTGTCCTCTGCGATGCGACGCAGATCTTCATCCCGCAGATCGAGGAAGCTGAAGAGGAACCCGATCGCCTTGCGCGAGTAGCGGACGTCGCGCAACTGGTTGATCGCCAGGATGGTCAGGCAGCGGGCGCGGAGATCGCCCGGATCGGCGATGCGTGTCTCGCCCGGATTGACCAGCGCGTTGAGCGCGGAGTTGCTCGCGCGCGGAACCTGAAACGAACAGAGCGCGCGGCCGACCGCCGCCCTGACACGCCAGTCCGGATCGGCGATCGCCTCGATCAGAGCGTCGATCGCGCTGTCGTCGCATACGCCGTATACCGTTTCGACCGCCGCCAGCCTGACCGCGGGATCGGTCGATTTGAGAGCCTCGAGCGCGGCCCCGGC
>CALBSU010000351.1 GCA_937967285.1 uncultured Acidobacteriota bacterium | reverse complement strand
TCGAGGACGCGATGTATCCGATGTACAGCCATTGCGTCTTCAATCTGAATCCGCGGGCGTGTTCGATCGACACTCCGCTCCATACCCTTGTTCCATTCAAACATGTCGACCACCTGCATCCGAACGCGGTGATTGCGGTTGCGGCGTCGGTCAATCAGGAGCGGCTGACGAAGGAGATCTACGGCGACGAGGTGATCTACGTGCCGTGGCAGCGGCCCGGGTTCGACATCGGTCTGAAGATCGAGCAGTTGATCAGGGACAATCCGGGGGCAAAGGGCGTCCTGCTGGGGCATCACGGGATGTCTTCGTGGAGCAATGACGACAAGAGCTGTTACGAGACGGCGCTGGAGATCATCGACAAGGCGGCGCGTTACATCGAGGAGCGTGATCGGGGCGAGATGACCTTCGGCGGGCGGAAGCACGAGCCGCTGGCAGAGGCTGATCGACTGAAGCTGATCATCGAGCTGATCCCGTGGCTGCGCGGACGGATCTCGGTTCAGAAGCGATTCGTCGGAACGGTGCAGGATGACGAGAAGATGCTGAGGTTCGTCAACAGCGTGGACGGGCCGCGCCTGGCGGAGTTGGGAACGTCGTGTCCGGACCATTTTCTGCGGACGAAGATCAAGCCGCTCTTCGTCGAATGGGATCCGGCGTCGGGCGATCTCGAAGCTCTAAAGGCGTCTATCACAAAGGGACTTGTGCAGTATCGGAAGGATTACGAAGAGTACTACAATCGTTGCAAGCATCCTGACTCTCCGGCTATGCGCGATCCGAATCCGACGGTGGTGCTGATTCCGGGGCTGGGAATGATCGCGTGGGGTAAGAACAAGAGCGAGTCGCGAGTGACGGCGGAATTTTATAACTGCGCGATCGAAGTCATGCGCGGGGCGGAGGCGATCGACGAGTACGAGGCCATGGACCAGCAGGAAGCGTTCGACATCGAATACTGGCTGCTTGAAGAAGCCAAACTGCGCCGGATGCCTCCGGAGAAAGAACTGGACCGGCAGGTGATCGTCGTGATCGGCGCCGGCGCGGGAATCGGCAAGGCGACGGCTCACAGGCTTGTAAAAGAAGGCGCTCACATCGTCTGCGTCGATCTGGACGAGGCGGCGGCGAAAGCGACTGCCGGCGAGATCATCGCGAAGTACGGCGAGGGGATCGGAGTGGCCGGCACGGGGATCAGCAACTGCGGCCCGGCGATCGGTCTGGGCTGCGACATCACGGACCGGTCGAGCGTCCGCCGGATGCTTGATGAAGTCATGCTGGCTTACGGCGGGATTGATTCGGTGGTCGTGACGGCGGGCATCTTCGTTCCGCCTGACAGGACGGGGCATATTGAAGATCGACTCTGGGACAAGACCTTCGCGATCAACGTGACCGGCGCCTACATCGTCGCGGACGAGGCGGGGCAGGTCTTCGCGGAACAGGGGCTGCTGGGCAATATCGTGTTGACGACCAGCGCCAATGCGGTCGTGGCCAAGAAGGGAAGCCTGGCCTATGACGCGAGCAAGGCGGCGGCCAATCATCTGGTTCGCGAGCTGGCGATCGAGATGGCTCCGCTGGTGAGGGTCAACGCCGTAGCGCCGGCGACGGTCGTCAAGGGGAGCACCATGTTCCCGCGGGATCGCGTCATCGCATCGCTGACCAAGTATTCGATTGCGTTCACCGAGCATGAGGATACAGAGGCTCTGAGGGAGAAGCTGGCCGACTTTTACGCGAAGCGGTCGCTGACGCAGTCACCGATCGAGCCGGAGGACCAGGCGGAGGCGATCTTCCTGCTGGTCACACGGCGGCTGTCGAAGACTACGGGACACGTGATCCCTGTGGACGGCGGGCTGCAGGACGGTTTTCTGAGATAGTATTTTCATCCACGAAGTCACACGAAGAGGCACAAAGAAGAATCAACCACGAAGCGCATGAAGAATCATGAAAAGAAATCATCCACAAAGGTCACAAAGAGTCACAAAGGGAATAGTTTTTCCTTCTTTGTGAAACTTTGTGTCCTTTGTGGATGATTTTTCGTGTCTCTTCGTGTGACTTCGTGGATAAGAAAAGGATTCAATATGGCGGAACCATACCAGATAACGCGGGATTTCATCGAGACGGAGAACCTGAAAGCCCAGAGCTGGCTGGATGAGGATTACGAGCACCTCGGGAAGCAGCTCCGGAGGCGCGGGATCGAAATCGACCGGGTGACGGAGCTGGCGGGCAGGTTCCAGGTGGCGGTGCCGTCGTGGGGTGTGGGGACGGGCGGGACGCGGTTTGCGAGGTTTCCGGGTCCGGGCGAGCCGCGCGACATCT
>CALBSU010000350.1 GCA_937967285.1 uncultured Acidobacteriota bacterium | reverse complement strand
TGTTCAATCAGGCTTGTGGGTGTATTTGTCATTGTTTCGGAGGCTTAGCTTAATGACCCGGCAGGATAAGACGATGGTGCGCACATTCCGTGTAATATCCTCAATGTCAGCCGTTATTTTAATTGGACTGTTGATAAGTATTGAAGATGCGGGAGCAAAGTGGTTCCGGTCCGGGTTGCAGCAGAATCCGGTTCCTGTGACATCGGTATCCGCGGCGAGTTACAGGACGGAAGGTATAGCGCCGGGAGCGATCGTGGCCGCGTTCGGCATGAATCTGGCGACCGCAGTCGAGATCGCGGCCAGTATCCCTCTGCCGACACAGCTTGCGGGCACGACCGTCAAAATAAAGGATTCGGTCGGGGTCGAGAGACTGGCGCCGCTCTTCTTCGTTTCAGGAGGGCAGATCAACTATTTTCTGCCGGAAGAGACCGCCACCGGGCCGGCGACTCTGACGGTGCAGTCCGAAGACGGGACTGTCTCGCTGGGGACTCTGCTGGTCCGGAATATCGCTCCGGCGTTGTTCACGGCGGATGCGAGCGGTCAGGGAGTTCCGGCGGCAGTGGTCTTCAGGTTCAAGCCGGACAATTCGTTTGCATTCGAGGAGCTGGTTCAGAGAGATCAGGCCACGGGAGCGCTGCTTCCGCGTCCCATCGATTTCGGTCCGCCGGGCGATCGAATATTTCTGATCCTCTACCTGACTGGGCTGAGGAAGGCGTCGATCGACGATGTCAGCGTGATCGTCGGAGGCAAAACGATCAAGCCATCGGCACTTGCGCCGGCGCCGGGATTCGTCGGGCTGGATCAGCTCAATGTCGAGCTTCCCGGAAACCTGACGGGGCGGGTCAGCATCAGCGTGACGGCCCAGGGTTTTACCGCGTTCAATACGGGCGAGGTTGAAATCTCGTCCCCGCTCGCCGTCAATGCGATGCCTCCGCAGATCGGATCATTGAGCCTCGAATCTTCGCTGGCCGGGCAGGAACTCGATATTCAGGGAAGCAACTTTTCGCCCAACCCGGCTGACAATCGGGTCCAGATCGTCGATGCGCAGGGCAGGGCGCTCGATGCAGGGGTTGTGGCATCGACCGACTCGCTGTTGAAGGTCACGGTTCCATACGGCGCGGGCACTGGCACGATCTCCGTTCGCACGCCACTGGGGGCGAATCAGCAACAGACTCCGGTCAGGATCAGGACGTCGATCAGCGGATTCACCGAAACGACGGGGCGTCAACCGCTGGCGAACGTCACGGTCAGGCTGAGCGGATCCGCGCTGACGACGAAGTCGGGGCCGGACGGCTCGTTCGTGCTGGCGGACGTGCCGACGGGACTGTCGCTCGTCGAGATCGACGGAGGAACTGTTCAAAGCGCTCCCTACCCGAAGTTGATCCTCAAGATTCCGGCCCGCGCCGATCGCGACAATCAGTTCACAAAAAACATTTCAATCCAGCAGGCTTCGCAGCAGTCGGCCGGTTTCGGCGAGAAGTTTCATGCGACGCCTCTGCAGTTGAAGACGCAGAGCGCGGCCTCGGTGGTTCAGTCCGGCTCCATCATCCTCGATCTGCCCGCGGAAACGACAGTCCAGTGTCCGGGTGTAACCGGACCATGTACGCTCTCGCTCGATCAGTTGACTGAAAGCCGGACTCCGGTCGGGCTGCCGGCGGGGATCTACAGCTCGACCATAGCTCAGATTGCGCCGCTCGACGCCACGTTTACGCCCGGTGGAAAGCTGATTCTTCCGAATAGAGACAACCTGCCCGCGGGCAGTCAGGCGCAGCTCTACAGACTCGACCAGGATCCCGGGAGCCCGACCGTCGGTGAATTCGTCATAACCGGCGCTGCGACGGTCTCTGCCGACGGGCAGCGGATCGAAACGGCGAGCGGGGCCGTGACCGGAGGCGGATACTATTTCGTGGCCATACGGAATCCGACGGCGGCAATGTACGGACGCGTAATCGAGAACGACGGCCGTCCGGTCCGCCGTGCGATTGTTTCGGCGCGCGGGCAGTCGACATTCACCGACAGCAACGGAGGATTCGTGCTGACGGGAGTTCCGGTAATTGGGGATAACGATGCCGTCACGCTGGAAGTCAGTTATCAGAGGCCGAACGGCCGAGTGGACAGGGCCGAACGCGAAGGGATTGCGATCACTGCCGGCGCGGTCATCTCCGTCACTCCGGATATTGTCCTGCCGGCTCCGCCTCAGGCCAACCGCGCTCCGGTAATCCTCGCGCCGTCGAGCCTTGCGATCGAGGAAGGGAAGACATCCGGGTACTCCCTGCACGTTTATGATTCGGACGGGCAGTCGATCGAGGCAGGTGTGACTGGCGCGTCTTTCGCCTCGATCATGGACATGGGCTCCGGAGTATTCGATCTGCAGTTATCGCCCGGTGCCGGATCGCACGGAGATTATGTGCTCGTGCTTTCAGCCGGTGACGGGGCTGCGATCGTTACACAGGCCATTGCAGTCAAGGTCGAACAGCCTTCTCAGACCACACCGCGGGCTTACGATCAGTCAGTAACGGTCAACGAGGATGAGAATCTTCCGATCGTGCTTTCAGGCGTCAGCCCGGGTGGCGCCGCCCTGACGTACCAGATCGTCTCGCAGCCGTCAAACGGGCTGCTCGGCGGCGCGGGCAGCGATTACCTCTATTCGCCCAACGCGAATTTCAACGGCCTCGACAGCTTTACATTCAAAGTCAGCGACAGCGCCGGAACGAGCAACATCGCTACTGTCCACATCGCGGTTCGTCCGGTCAACGATCAGCCGATTCTGAGCATCCAGGGGGCGACGTCGGTCAATGCTGGGCAGACGATCAGTCTGACGATCAACGCGCTGGATGTCGATACAGGGCAGACGCTGAATGCAACAGCGATGGGGCTGCCTCAGGGGGCCGCGTTCACTCAGCTCTCGGCCAACACCTGGCGGCTGGACTGGACGACGACCTTCGATCAGGCAGGCGATCGGAAGGTGATATTCAGCGTTGCGGACAGCGGTTCCCAGCCTCTCAGCGCCAGTCAGGAGCTTACGCTTTCCGTCGGAGTCAAATGGGCCAAAACCTCCGCAATCGAGGGCGGCATAATCGGCGATCTGTTGAATGCCGGTAGTTCGGTTTTTGCGGTTTCCGACGGCGGCACGTTCAGATCGGACGATCAGGGCCGCAGCTGGATTGAGATGAAGGAAGGCCTGCAGTGCGAAATTGACCGGGGGATTATCAAGGTCGGAGATACGCTCTACGGCGCATCATATTTCTGCGGCATTCAGCGTTCCAGCGACAATGGCGATCACTGGGCGCTGGTCGGAGGCGTAAGATTCGGCTTCACCAGCCTGGCTGCCGACGGCGCCACTCTGTACGCATCCAATGTCGATGGCCTGGTCATTCGTTCCACAAACCAGGGCGATGACTGGACCGATATCTCAAGCGGATTGCCGAGCGCCCTGCTCGAGGACATTCATTTTGCCGGGGGCGCCGTTTATGTTGCCGGCGGTTTCAGCGGTGTCTACAAACGCGGCACGGGCGACAGTCAATGGACTCCGATGAATACGGGATTGCCGGGCGGGAATGAAGGCTACGTCCATGACATCACTGACTTCAACGGCGCTTTGTATATCCTGGTCAGCGGCGTTGTTTATCGCTCGACGGATAGCGGCAGTTCGTGGAACCCGATCGGGTTGGGGAATGGGCTGACTCTGCAAGCCAAAGGGGCCAATCTTTATGCCGGGACCTATGACGGAATTTTTCGTCTTGAGAATGACGGCACATGGACTCCGTACGGCAGCATCAATTCGAATGATCGCGCCGCGAGGGCGATGGATCTCAGCGGATCGACGCAGTACTTTGGAGGCTGGCGCGGCGTTTTCGCCTCTACGGACGGCGGACAAACATTCAATCCGGCAAATGCAGGGCTCAGTTCGTATGGCGCCAGTGATATTTTCTCGGACAGCAATCTTCTGCTGGCTCCCACGGCTGTCGGCCTCTTCGTTTCGACCAATGACGGTGAGAGCTGGTCGCAACGAAACGGCCCCGGCAACATCAACGGTTTTGCTAAGATCGGTAACGCGCTGTTTGCAGGCACCTGGGGAGAAGGGGTATTCCGTTCGACCGACGACGGGCACAACTGGGAGCAGGTCAACAACGGCAACGCGGTTTTGAATGTAACTCTTCTGCTGGCGGAAGGAAATGCTCTGTACGCCGCAGGCCGCGGCCAGGTATTTCGTTCGACGGACCTGGGCGAGACGTGGTCGGATCTCAGCAACGGCTTGTCCAACTTCGATATCATTTCTCTGGCAGTGAACGGGTCGACGATCTTTGCCGGAACCTATCTGGTCAACCTCGACGGAACGCCTTCGCCGGGCATCCTGCGGTCTCTCGACGGCGGAGCGACCTGGTCACAGTCGACAACCGGTATTACACCATATGGAAATGGCTCTTATCCGCCGGTTTGGGGCATGCCGGTCGTTGGCGGCAGCATCTTTGCCGGTATGGATGAGGTCTATCGGTCAGACGACAACGGCGCTACCTGGACGAAGACCGACAACGAGGTGCGGCCGATCGATGTTACGAGACTGGTGTCGAACGGGACATCGCTCTTTGCCGGAACCTTCCTCAACGGGATATTTCGTTCCGATGATGGCGGCATCACGTGGCGCAAGTTCGAGGACGGTCTGGAGACGCAAAGCGCCGGGAGGATAGCCGCATACGGAGATAAGGTTTTCGCTGCCACATACAGCGGAGTATATCGCGCTGCGCCGAATATCCAGAGCTGGACTGAAAAGAACGCCGGACTCGACAACAGATACGTCAATTCGGTTGCCGCGAGCAATGAGACATTGTTTGCCGGGACACTGGGCGGCGGAATCTATCGTTCCTCAGGCGGAGGCGACTGGCAGTCGGTCAATTCAGGTTTACCGGCCAATGCCAATGTCCAGGCGATACTGCCGAACGGACAGGAATTGTATGCCGCGACATTCAGCAACGGTGTTTTCAAATCGACCGACGGAGGAAACAACTGGGTTTCAGGATCCTCCGGCCTGCCGGCGGGAGTTGCGGTCAATGCGCTGGCAGTCAGTGGGGCAAACCTTTTCGCCGCGACCGACGCGGGCGTTTATCGTTCTTCAGACAGTGGAGCGAACTGGACGTTATCGAATTCCGGGATCGGATCGACCCAGGCTCTCTCGCTGGTCGTCCGCGGAGGAACGCTCTTCGCCGGGACCGAAGTCGGCAAAGTCTATGCTTCGACGGATCAGGGGGCTAACTGGATAGAAGCGAGCGCGGGCCTGCCCGGTAATCCTGTCATTTCCATCGGTCTGAGCGCGGACGGAACGACACTCTTCGCCGGCCTCGAACGCGGCGGGATCTGGAAATCGACAAACGGCGGTCAGTCCTGGCTGAGCGCCAACGAGGGATTGCCGCAAAACTTCAATGTCTACAGCTTCGCATCGGTCCCGGGGAAGATCTACGCCGGCACCATTTACGGCATATTCGTCTCGGAGAATAGCGGACAGACCTGGAAACAGGTCAATGCGGGATTGCCGGATATTTATGTGACCGGTCTGACCGTGGTCGGCGATACGATCTATGCCGGGACAGCCAGGGATGGAGTCTTCTCGAGCCGTATTCCTTAGTGGACGCCTGCGTTCCCGGGGTGCTCAGAAGATCTTCTTGTAAGTCGTCCAGGTGATATCGGCGGCGGT
>CALBSU010000349.1 GCA_937967285.1 uncultured Acidobacteriota bacterium | reverse complement strand
CCCGCAACCTCTCACGCGGCATCTATCCCGGCCGCGACCTCGTCGAATCGACTGATATCAAACCCGCGAAGAAGGCTGCGAAGAAGGCAGTCAAACCCGCTGCTAAGAAGGCTGTGAAGAAGGCAGTCAAACTCGCCGCGAAGAAGGCAGTGAAGAAGGCAGCCAAACCGGCCGCGAAGAAGGCCGTGAAGAAGGCAGCCAAACCGGCCGCGAAGAAGGCAGTGAAGTAGACGACGAAACCGGCCGCGAGGAAGGCCGGCACGGGAGCCTGAGCTATGATCCTGATCAGTTGCCGCAGGGATTTCACCGACAGTCGCCGTTTCTCCGACGAGAACGCGATCCGCAACTATCCATTTCTGCCGAAACTTGACAAGTTCGAGGATCTCGACGCCGACAACCTCGCGATGCAGATGCGCGGCAAGCACGTCCTGATCCTGATCCACGGGTTCCGGAGCACGCTGAAAAACGTCGCCGACGCATACCAGCGCATCCTGACCGGACTGATCGACTTCGATCTGACGGGAGCGGGCGGATATGACCTGGTCCTCGGATTCGTCTGGCCGGGCTTCGAGACGGCGCTCGGTTTCTTCCCGGCCGTCCCATATGCCAACCGGGCCGCCGGCCGCTTCCGTCCGCTGCTCGAACTGGCGACCCGCAACGCCCGCACCGTCGATGTTCAGTGCCACAGCCTCGGGGCCCGCGTCGCTCTGCAGACGCTCGCCGGCGGGACTGACGGCTTCATCGACAACCTCATGATGATCGCCGCCGCCATCGACGATGAGGTCCTCGAGCCGGGCAGGGAACTCAACGGCGCCATGGATCTCTGCCGCCGCTGCTTCGTCTATCACACCGAAAAGGACCGCGTTCTCAAGATCGGCTACCGCTTCGGCGACGCGCCGGAGTTCGACCGCGCCCTCGGCTGGAAGGGGCCTCAGCGCCCCGCCATAATCGAGGCTGAGGTGCCGGAAGTCTTCGTCGTCGACTGCAAAAAAGTGGTCCGCTCGCACGGAGGTTATCGCTCTTCGGGCGCCTACTACGATCACTGGGACCGCGTCCTGAGAGATACCCAGCTTCCGAGATTCGAAGCTCTGACGGATTGATCAGGTCAATTCAATTCCGTCATAGATCTCCCGCAGCGGCATGGAACATGAGACCGCCGGCAGTTCGAGCGTAGCTCCAGGCCCGTCAATGGTCGTCAACAGCCACTGCCCGGTGGCTTGTCGCTGGTGGTGTTCGATTCTCGGCTGGTTTTGATGAACCGCCACATATTCGGAGAGAGACTGGAGGGAGGTTCGATTACGTTCGAATTTTTCTCCGCGATCGTAATCTTTGGTGGTCTCTGAGAGGACTTCGATGATCACCGTCGGATTGAGCAGTACGTCGCGATGCTCGTCGTGATAGCGCCGCTCGCCGCAGACTATGACCAGATCCGGATAGGCGAACAGTCCTTTAGTTGAACTCCGCGCCGCGGGATCCGGCCTGCAAAGCACTTTCGTATCCTTGGTAAAAGTCTGACAGGGCCCTCCGCGCAGCCGGCTGTGCAATAAGGTTACAAGGTTGACAGTGATTATCCCGTGTTCCGGGCTTTCGCCGGCCATGGCGTATACAATTCCGTCGAGATATTCATGGCGATCTTCCGACTGCCTTTCGAGCGCCAGATATCCATCGATCGTAATCGGGATTTGAGATTCAGGTAACGCCATTCGATAATCTCCGGAATCGATGAAATTATAGGACATGATAGGCGAATGATGAATGATGCTATGATCGGAGCCGTCTGTTTCCGGTCGTGATCCGGCGTGGCCTATATAAAATTCAGGAATCGATATGAAGATAAAAACTTTGTCAGGCAGGATGATCGCCGCGCTGGCGTCGATCGTCCTGGCGAGCGTTGTCTGTCCGGCTCAGAGCGATGATCAGGCGGCCAAGGTAGATCGCTTCATCGCAGACGAGATGCAGCGGCAGAAGATCCCCGGACTCTCCATCGCCGTCGTTCGCGACGGACGCATCGAGCATGTAAAAGGATACGGCCTGGCCAGCGTCGAGCACGAGGTGCCGGTCAAACCCGAAACCATCTTCCAGTCCGGCTCAGTCGGCAAGCAGTTCACGGCAGCCGCCGTCATGCTGCTGGTCGAGGACGGCAAAATCGGGCTCGACGATCCGATCACTAGGTATTTCAACCCGTCTCCGGCACACTGGAAGGGGATCACCGTCCGCCATCTGCTGACACACACGGCCGGGACGACAGACTATCCCGACGGTTTCGATTTCCGAATCGACTATTCCGAAGATGACCTGCTCAAAGTCGCCGCCGGGGTCCCGCTCGCATTCCAGCCCGGCGAACGCTGGAGCTACAGCAATCTCGGCTACGTCATGCTCGGCATTCTGATCGGCAAGGTGTCCGGCAAATTCTACGGCGATTTCCTGCAGGAGCGCGTCTTCCAGCCCCTCGGGATGACCACAGCCCGCATCATCAGCGAAGAGGACATCGTCCCCAATCGATCCTCCGGCTACCGGCTGGTCAAAGGCGAGCTGAAACACCACCAATGGGTCGCCCCGAGGCTCAACACGACCGCCGACGGCAGCCTCTACCTGACCGCCCTCGATCTGGCGAAATGGGACGCCGCGCTCTACGGCGAAAAACTGCTCAAAAAAACCAGCCTCGATCAGATCTGGACTCCGGTCAGGCTCAACAACGGCCGCAGCTATCCTTACGGCTTCGGCTGGGATCTCAAACAGGTCGGAGGCCGCCGCCTGATCGAACACGGCGGTTCATGGCAGGGCTTCAAATCCTTCATCGCCCGCTATGTCGACGACCGGCTGACGGTCATCGTCCTCGCCAACCTGGCTCAGACCAATCCGGACCGCATCGCTCACGGAGTCGCGGCGCTCTACGATCCGAAACTGGCCGTGCCCGATAATCAGTTGAAAATGGTCGGCTTGACCGTCAACCTCAAACTGGCATTCTCGGGCCAGGCGCGGCCCGAAGCGTTCACGCCGGAAGCGCGCGGCAGGCTGTTACCCGATGCGATCAACCGGATGGCTGAATCGCTCAAACCGTACGGCGTCGTCCAGTCCGTCTCTCCCGCCGGACGCACGGAGCACGACGGGCTCCATACCCATCTCCGCTGCCGGATCGCTTTCGACGGCCGCAACAGGTTCTGTCGTGTGGTTTTTGACAGGGATTTTATGATCGCGGACCTCGAGTTACTGCCGGAGTGAGGAGGGATGGTCGTGTTCCAAGACGGAAATAGCCCGCCACGCACGGTGCAGGCACTCCCGATCGCCCTTCTGATACTGATGACGGCCGCCGCACTGATCGGCGCGCTCCACCCTGAAATCTACCGCGACAATTCGATAGTCGCCGCGGCCTGGCGAGGCAACGATCTGGTCACGATCTTCCTCGCCGCGCCGCTGCTGGCGATCTCGATTATCTTCTCGAGGCGACCGCATGCCCGCCTGATCCTCGCCGGGATGCTCGTCTACGGGCTATACAACTCGGCATTCTACCTCTTCGGCGCGGCCTTCAACTCGAACTTCCTGCTCTACGTCGGCCAGTTCGTCGTCTCGGCGCTCGCCCTGCTGCTCGCGCCGCCCGATCCGGCCGGCTTCCACTGGGATGCATCGAAAAAGACCGGTTTCCGGATCGTCGCAGTCTGGATGGCCCTGATTGCTCTCTTCCTCGGCGGATTTCACATCGCCGGCGCGATCGAATTCATTCGAACCGGGACGCTCCCGCCCGTCGTAATCAAAGTCGGGCACCCGACCAACGTCGTCGCCGCGCTGGACCTGTCGATCATCTGCACGGCGATGCTGTTCGGAGCCCTCTGGCTGTGGCGCGGAGAGGCGCGCGGTTTCGTCCTTGCCGTGATGATGAACGTCATGGCGCCGGTCTACCTTGCAGCCCTGACCATTGCCACGCTGATGGCCGGCGGAGCGGGAACAGAACTCATGCTCTGGAGCGCGCTCGGCATGGGATCCCTGCTAGCCTCGACCTTCCTGCTTTCGAGACTGAACGGAGGACCGAAATGACACGATCGATCATCGAAAGAATCGCCGACGGTCGCACAGACCTGGTCTTCGAACACCTTGCCGCCGGAAATCCTCCGGATCAGGCAGACGCCGGCGGAGTCCCGCTCATCCGCTGGTGCGCATACTACGGCGACGTCAGCGCCATCAGGGCCCTGCTCGCTGCCGGAGAATCGCTCGACTCGCTCGGCGATAACCTCGACCTCAACGGCGCGGCCTTTCACGGCCACTGGCGGCTCTGCGGGTTCCTGATCGAAAACGGCGCCGATCCAAACCATCCGCTGCCCGATACCGGAGAAACCCCTCTCCACGCCGCGCTCTGCACCTCCGACCGCACGGCTCATGACCTCGTCCTCCGCGTCCTGCTCGACGCTGGAGCCGACCCGAACGTCAACACCAGACCGTCGGTCGAAACCGGCTGCTTCATGCGCGACTGCCGGACGCGGGCCGAAACGCCTCTCCATCGCGCGGCCGCATTCGGCACAGAGGCCACCATCCGCATGCTGATCGATGCCGGCGCGCATCTCGATGCGCGGGATATGAACGGAGATTCGCCCCTCTCCTGGGCGAGCTGGCACCTCCGCCCCGACCCCGTCCTCCGCCTGCTCTGCTTCGCGAATTTCCAGATCCATCCCGACCGCCACCCCGGCGGCATGCGCGCTTACCTCCTCGGTAAACCCTGAGAGAGGCCGCCTCAATCAGCCGGATAACGAACGAGTGGGCCCCCGCCCTCCGATAAATGATACCTATTATCGGGGGCGGCTCCGCAGCAACGCGGGTCAGGCGCGCGATTCAAAAAGCATCGGCTTCTTCTGGCTCTGCTTTCTTTACTTTTGCTAACGCTTTCTCAAATTTGTTTCTATCACCTCGCTTCGCTCTTTCAGTCAAGTATACATCTGTTAACAAGGCAGATATCTTTTCAGCCAAGGCAACAGTTATAAACTGATTGATAGAAACATTCTCCTGTTCAGCCAGTTCGCGCACTCTTTTATGCAAAGACTCGGGTAATCTCAAACTGATCGTGCTCATCGTACCTCTCCTATAATTCTTAAAAACTCCCCTGGGCTTACCACCTGAACATCAAACTTTTCTGTTCCTGCAAAATCTTTTTTGTTGAATGTAATGATGTAATCGCAACCGGCTTCCACTGCCAGTTCAAGAACAAGATCATCTTTCGGGTCTTTCAACATAGGACGCCATAGAAAAAAGATCGTTTGATGATTCGCAACTTTGCAGATGTAATCGATTACATCGTCTATTTCATCATATGTTAGCCCAATCTGTCGGGATTGCCTCTTTGCAACTTCCTCATATTCAATGATTAATGGAACTGAAATGAAAATCTCAAACTTTCCTGTCCCAATTAACGATATAAGCTTGTAAGACGCGCCAAGGCTTGAACGCAGAGCTGAGATAAAGACGTTTGAATCTATTACAATCCCTGGCAACATGGTGGTATTATATGTGATACCATCACTATCGTCAATAATCGTATCGAGGGCACCTGACCAATTAATTAGGGAGACCGCCATGGCTTACGACGAAAAATTGGCCGACAGAATACGACATATATTAATAGATACGGACGGCATCTCCGAAAAGAAGATGTTCGGCGGCCTCGCATTTCTGCTCAACGGGCATATGTGCGTCGGAATCGTCGGAGACAAACTGATGGTTCGCACCGGCCCCGACGCATACCAGGCCGCTCTCGGCCGCCCTCACGTCTCACCCATGGACTTCACCGGCCGCCCGATGAAAGGAATGATCTACGTCTCCCCAGAAGGCATCGACAACCGTCGCAAACTGGCCGCATGGATCGGCGCCGGCCTCGATTTCGCCTCCTCCCTTCCACCCAAGTGAATATTTATCCCCGCTATCCAATTTTTTTCTTTGTCGATGGGTGGTTTGCTGGTAAAATTCCGCTAATCGATTTCGGAGCTTTCCCGGAATCGAGATCCGGCTGTAAATTATTCAAAGCGGCCTCCGCCCGCGCCGCTGACAATTACGCGGTACCAGTAAATTAAGAGCCATCGGTCCGGTCCATCCCCTCAGCATCGGATCCTCAAGCGCAGCTTTACCTGTTTTCAACAGCGGTCTCCACAACATGCGACACTGCCAGGGATCTATACCGTCCTGCTTGTGCGGGTCAGGCGAGGGCATGGCTACTTCGATTTAAATTTTGTTGAAAATTTGATGGCGAAGTGGAATCCGGGACTCGATCTCCCGTCTTTAAAGGACGATGAAAAGGTTCAGGTCGTGATTTTATCCAGTCGAATCAGATACGACATGGATTTCGATATTGAAATAAACGAAGAGTCGAAAAGCCGGATCAGTCCATTGAAATGAGGTGACCCTTCATCCCGTGTTTTTTTGCTTTCATCGGGGGATTGGTCGAAGGGCCGAATGGCAATTCGACCCGGCCGTCCGGTGAGCGCGGCGCCGAAGGCGTCAAATATACCAGCCGGGGGCTTAGGTAAGTCGAGAGGAATAGTTCCGGCCCTGAATGGGGCCTGAGACGTGATCGCGGAAATACAGGATGCGTCTACGGATTCGTGGAGGCCAGGGGCTACGCGCTATTGCGTGCCACTCCTGGCTGATTACTGGTCAGGTATTTGACCCTTAAGATACTTTGAAATGCATCACCACAAAAGATCATGTCGATTAATCAGAGTATTCAAAGTTAATGGACTAAAGTAATCAAATCAATTGAAAACCTTAGGGTAGAAGGAAAATAAGAATCAATATATGTACACTCATTTTCAAGCCCGCAACACATATAGATCACTGGTCCATTTTCTTGTGGGATCAGGAATATATGCTTTTTTGATCCTAATCAGCAACTATCAAGTTTGTGCTCAGTCAGACGAGTTTCAACCCGGTCCTGATATTCAAGTTGAAGGCATCCCTAGTATCCCAAAAAGTTTAGTCTCTGAGGTTAACAAGTATAACTATTCTTTTGGATGGCCTGTGGTGGGATGGAATGCTAGCGGAAATGAAATAATACTCAAAAATAAAAGTGGTGGATTTTCATTATATATCGCATCTGTTCCGGGAAGAATTCCCAGGAACTGGCTAAGGCATAAAGAATCATTCGTGTATGATATTTATCCTGATCCA
>CALBSU010000348.1 GCA_937967285.1 uncultured Acidobacteriota bacterium | reverse complement strand
ATGATGATCGAGAAGCGGATACCGACCTTCGATCCGCGAGTCAGTTCGGATTCCGCAGCCGAGCGCATGCGCCAGCTGCTCTTCAACGGGCTGACGCGCAAGGACGCCAACTTCGATCCGGCTCCGGATCTGGCCGAGCGGTTCGAGGCCGATGCCGAGTTCAGGACCTTCACGTTCCATCTCAAACCCGGAATCAAATTTCATGACCGCCGGACGCTGACCTCGCTCGATGTGAAATACACCTTCGAGACAATGCTCGCTTCGGATTTCGCGTCGGACAAGAAGGCGGAGTTCATACGCGAGCTGAAGTCGATCGAGGTGAAGGATCCGCAGACGATCGTCTTCCACTGCAACAACCCCTTCCCCGGCTTTCCCAACGCGATCGTGCCGATCGGGATCATCCCCGAAGGATCGTCGGCCGAACAGGCGAAACGCCCTGTCGGGACCGGCCCGTTCAAGTTCGAGAGCTACACCGAGGACCAGGAGGTAGCCCTCTCGGCATTCGAAGAATACTTCGAGGGCGCGCCGTCGATCAGATCGCTGCGCGTCAAGATAGTTCCCGACAACAGCACGCGCGAGAGCGAGATCCGCAAGGGCTCTGTCGACCTGGCGATCAACGCCGACTTCGACCCGATCACGGTCGAGAGCCTGCAGAAATCCGAAGGTATAAAAGTCGAGCTGATCGACGGGACGAACATCACGCATCTCGGCGTCAACCTGAAGGATCCGGTGCTGAAGGACGTTCGAGTCAGACAGGCGCTGGCTCACGCGATCGACCGTCAGGCGATCATCAAAAATATCCTGCGCGGTCAGGCGAGGCCGGCTTCAAGCATCCTGCCGCCGAGCCAGTGGGCGTTTGAGAAGGACGCGACCGTATACGATTACAACCCGGCGCGGGCCGCTGAGCTGCTGGATCAGGCCGGCTACAGGGAGAAATCGGGCCAGCCGCGCCTCAAATTGAGGCTCAACACCTCGACGCTCTCGATCTCCCGCAAGATCGGCGAAGCGATACAGGAGCAGATGCGCCGCGCCGGCATCGCCCTCGAACTTCAGCCGCTCGAACGCCAGAAGCTGACACAGGATATGAACGAGGGCAATTTCCAGCTCTACCTCAACACCTCTGTCGGCGGCAATCAGAGCACCGATATCTTCAAATTCGTATACAGCGTCAATTCGATTCCTCCGAACGGTCAGAACCGCATGCGGTACAACAATCCGGAGATCGAGAAGCTGCTGATCGAATCGCAGTCGGCGTCGAAGGATCGCCAGAATCAGATCTTCTCCCAGGTTCAGAAGATACTGGCGAACGACCTGCCGCAGATCTATCTCTGGTATCCGTCGACGATCGTCGTCCACAGCGCGCGCGTGCAGAATCTGAAACTCGAGCCATCCGGCGACTGGCGCGTCGTTCGTGAAGTTAAACTGACATCCGAATAAATCTGGAGTGCGGCGCCCGCGGGCGCCGCTTTTAAATTCATGATCATAATCCGCAGAGTCAATTCCCTGTTCGCGTTCGCAGCATTGATGGTGATTCTCTCAGCTTCGGCCCTGGCGCAATCCAGGGTCGATTACGAGATCGCCTTTCCCAACGCAAACCATCACGAAGCCGAGGTTACCGTCGCATTCAGCGGGGTGCCGTCCGGCAAGCCGCTCGAGGTCCGCATGAGCCGGTCATCGCCGGGGCGTTACGCCGCGCATGAATTCGCGCGCAACGTATACAACGTCCGGGCGACGGGCGAAAACGGCGCGGCGCTCCAAATCGACCGGCCGCATGCATTTCAATGGAACGTCAACGGCGGGCGCGGAAAGGTGACGGTCAGATACACGCTCTTCGGGGATCTTGGATCGGGAACATGGACCGGGATCGACAATACGATGGCGCATCTGAGCATCCCGGCGACTCTGATGTGGGCGCGGGGATTCGAGAATGCACCGGTCAGCGTCAGATTCAGGCTGCCGTCGCCGGACTGGAAAGTGGCCACGCAACTGGTCCCCACCAGCGACGCTGAGGTCTTCACCGCCCCGCATATGCAGTACCTGATGGATTCGCCGACGATGCTCGGCCGGCTGAGGTTCCGCGAATGGCCGATCCGCTCAAACGGCAAGACCTACACCATCCGGCTGGCGATCAACGACGCGGCTCCCGATTCCGATGTCGATCAGTTCACCGAGATGATCAAGAAGATCGTCGACCAGCAGATCGCGGTCTTCGGCGAGGCCCCTGATTTCGATTACGGCACATACACATTCATCTCGAACTATGTCCCGCAGATCGGCGG
>CALBSU010000347.1 GCA_937967285.1 uncultured Acidobacteriota bacterium | reverse complement strand
GCTCACGCGGCTTGAATGCATTGCGCCTCTGTTTCCCCGGGTTTCGCTCGGCCTGTGGCCTCGCTTCACCCGGGGCTACAATCTGTAGCCCGCTCCGCGGGCTTGAACCGCAAACGGGGGCGAAGCAAGTAAAAAGTAGAAAGTAATATCGTTAACCACCATAATCACTACCTTCTACTTTCTACTTTTTACTTTCTACTTTCTACTCATATCTCAGAGATTCGATCGGGTCGAGGTTTGCAGCCTTGCGGGCGGGCCAGACGCCGAAGATGAGGCCGACGGAGGTGGCCGTGATCATGCCGGCGGCGACGGCCCACAAGGGGATGGAAGCCGGGAGTTCCGGGATGAAGAACATGATCAGGTAGCTGATCAGGACGGCGACCAGAACGCCGAGCAGTCCGCCGAGCGAGGTGAGGGTCATGGCCTCGAAGAGGAACTGGCGGATGATGTCGCGTTTACGCGCGCCGATAGCCTTGCGGACGCCGATCTCGCGAGTCCGTTCGGTGACGGATACGAGCATGATGTTCATGACGCCGATGCCTCCGACGAGCAGGCCGACGGCGGAGATGGCGATGGCGAAGAGGCCGACGTACATGGTGATCGAGTCGAACTGTTTGATGATCTTGTCGGCGGTGCTCAGGTCGAAGTTATTGGGTTCGTTGTATTTGACACCGCGCCGGCGGCGCAGGATCTCCTCGACCTGATCGAGTCCGCGATCGAGCATGCCCGTCCGGGCTCGGAAGTGAAGCATGAGAAACTCGCTGCGAGGCGAGAGCTTGCGGCCGGTCAGGAAGGGGATGAAGATGGCGCTGTCCTCTTCGTTCTCTCCGAAGAAGCTGTTCTGGCGCTTGGCGAGAACTCCGATTACCTCGTAGATGCGGCCGCCCATCTCGACCTGCGAACCGGCGACGCGCGACTGGTTGGGGAAGAGCGATTCGGCGACATTGACGCCGATCACCATGACGTCGCGGCGATGTTCGTTATCGACCTCGGTGAAGAACCGTCCCTCTTCGAGCGAGACGTTGGTCACGCGCTCGTGACTGGGCGAGACGGCCTGGAGTTGTCCCTGCTTGTATGTGTGGCCGCGATACTTAAGCGTGCTGTTTTCGCGCCACATAAACAGGACACTCGAAACATCCTCGATCGCATCCGCCTGGGCGAGGATGACCTGACCGTCCTCGTCGGTGAGCGGTTTGCGGAGGAATTCGCTGCGGTCGCGGTCGCCCATCCGCGGTCCTGTCGAGAGGTGAAAGGCGTAGATGTTGTTGGTTCCGTACTCCTCGATCATTCCGACGATGCGCGAGCGGAGCCCCGTCAGGATCGACGCGATGGCGATCACCGTCATGACTCCGATGACGATGCCGAGGACCGTCAGAAAGCTGCGGAACTTGTTGGTCCGGATGGTCCCGATCGCCATGCGGATCGTCTCGACCGGAAAGAACCTGTGAATCGGCCTGAGAATAAATTTGATCATCTTCCCTTCTCCCGTCAATTCTTGGTCAGCGCGATGATCGGATCGAGCCGCGAGGCGCGGAACGCCGGATAGATTCCGGCGATCATCCCGATTCCGCCGGAAACGATCAGCGAAAGCAGGATGTAACCGAAGGTGATCGTCATCGGTATCGGTGTCGTTGCGCTGACGGCCCAGGAGATACCCGACGCCAGCATCAGCCCGAGTACGCCGCCCACGGCCGAAAGCACCGACGATTCGATCAGGAACTGCATCAGAATCTGTCGTCTGCGGGCCCCGACGGCCTTGCGCAGGCCGATCTCGAAGGTCCGCTCGGTGACGCTGACCAGCATGATGTTCATGACCACGATGCCGCCGACGACCAGCGAGAGGAGCGTGATCGGCGTGACGACAAGAGCGATCGTTCCGGTGAACTGGTCGACCTGATTATTGACCTGATCCGTGTTGACGATACCGAAGTCGTCCTCTTCCTCGCCGATCAGTTTGTGGCGGTTCCTCATCAGCATCCGAGCCTCTTCGATCGCCCTGTCGAGCGCCGCGCTGTCAGATGCCTTGCCGTGAAGCTGGATTCCGTTTCGCCGGCCGTAGAGCTTGCCGTAGGTCATCAGCGGGATGTAGATGTGGTTGTCCATCGACTGGCCGAAGAACGATCCGCGTTTCTGCTCGACGCCTATGACCGTCATCGGCGCGTCGCCGACCTTGAGCGTCTGGCCGATCGGATCCTTTCCGCCGAAGATCTTCTCCCTCACCTCGTCCCCGATGACGCAGACCAGCGATGCGTGGTCGACCTCATGCGGCGCGATGAACCGGCCCTCCTCGATCGTCTTGTCCTCGATCTCGGCCATGTTGGCCGTCACGCCCTGAACACGGGTTCCGAATGTCTCTTTACCGTTCTGCTTCAGATTGATCTGATTTGCGGCCATCGCGCCGACATCCAGACAGCTCTTGCAGCGCGTCCGCAGCCACTCGTAATCCTCGAGATAGAGCGGCTTGTTGCGCCGCTGCATCTTCTCCCACTCCTCTTCAGACATGCGGCCCTGATGCGCGAACCGCGCGATCATGAAGTGATTGACGCCGAGCATCTTCGAGACGGAAGTCAGGACATAAGTGTTGAATCCGTTGATCGAAGCGCCCACCACGACCACCGAAGCCACTCCGATGATGATTCCGATCAGCGTCAGAAAAGCCCGCATTTTGTGCGCCAGGATCGATCCGATCGCCAGCCGCGTCGTCTCGGCATAGAACTGATAGAGACGTCTCATTTTCCTCTCCCTCCAACCATTTCTAACGCTTGCTCAATCGTTTCATTAACAGATCGGCATTTTTTATTCCGTCGGGTCTTTCTCGCAGAATCAGTCAAACGAAATCGGCAGGACCGGGGTTGCAACTTTATTAATAGGAAAGGGGGGCGTGAATCGCTCACGCCCCCCGGCTCATTCCCCGTTTTTGTAACAGGATCGACTTCCGCTAACCCGCCTGCCCCATGACCAGAACCGAAACGCTTCTCTCACGGGCGTCATCCAGTTCGACCAGGAAGACGCTCTGCCACCGTCCGAGCTGCAACTGTCCGCTCGCCAGGTTGAGATTGACCGAGGTCGGCAGAAAGAGCGCCTTGCAGTGCGAATGGCCGTTCATCGGCTCGTCGTCGGGAATGTCGACTCGCCGGCTGAAATCGTTGTGCTGGTATTCGGCCTCGCGCGGGACGTATCGCTCGAGGATACACTTGATGTCCTCGATCAGCAGAGGCTCGTCCTCGTTGATGATGACCGCCGTCGTGGTATGCCGTGTCTGGATGTTGACCAGACCGTGCGCAATGCCCGATCTGTCGACGACCTCCCTGATCTGATCGGTGATATTGACGAAATGCAAACACTCACCGGTTTTGACCAGGAGCTGACTGTGATGCGTTTTCAGGGCGACCTCCGTCGTCTGCTCGACGATTGCTGTTTGCTGCATATCCTCCCCTTTGGTGAATAACCAATTAATAAAATATTGACGATCCCTTGAT
>CALBSU010000346.1 GCA_937967285.1 uncultured Acidobacteriota bacterium | reverse complement strand
CGATCAGAATGACCTCGATGACCAGCGGAACCGGATTGCATCGCCTCTTGCGGGCCGGCAGCAGTAATCCGATTCTTGCAACCAGCGCTCTCATCCCGATGAATAATGAAAGCATCAGGAAAGGCGTCAGCGGTGAGAGATAGCGGTTGAACTGAGCCGGCCACGGAGTCAGGCAGATCGCGCCGAGCGACAGGAGAATGTAAAGCGGGATGACGCATTGTCCCCGCGCCAACTGCAACAGGATTCCCGCGGCCGCGAAAAGCGAAAAGCAGAGCAGAACCAGCTCGACTGCCAGCCAGCGGGGCAGATTCAGGCCTGTCATTTCATTCAAACGCATCCGCAACAGGTCCCAGACCGGCGCGGTCGTGGAGACGGCCTCTCCCGCCTTGACGGGCATGAGCATCAGATTGTCGGCAAACCGTACCATCCGGTCTTTGAGCGTTGCATTCCCAAGCTCCGGTCTGAACGGATCCCTCAATCGCAGGTTCCGGGCATAACTGACATTGATGTATGTATAGTCCGCGCGCTGGTAATCGTATGCCGGCCTTCGATACTCGGCCCCGGATTCGACCAGACGGATATATCCGGTCCAGAGGAGAACAGGAACGATCAGGACGATCGCCCTCCGGATCGCCTGCCCGAGCCGCCGTTTCACCAGGCTTTCAATTACCCATGCGGCGAGCAGAGAGACGCCGATCGTCCGCAGCGCGAAGGCCGTCACCGCCAGCGCTCCGCGCAGGTAACCGGTCGCTCTCCTTCCCCCCTCACCATCGCCCAAAATGAACAGAACCGTCACCAGACCGTATGGAGTCTCAGGAAAAACGAGATCCGACATGAAGATGGTGTGAAGCTGGAACATCGTCGCCGCGGCCGCAGCGATCGAATATCCAACCGGAAGAAAACGCCTGAACATGAAATAGGAGGCGACGATATACGAGATGAAGAGGATGAGATAAAAGATGCGCAGCCACCAGCCGACGACGAACATGTCGCTTGTTCCAAGTGCGATCTGATGCAGGGCGACTATCAGCGGGACCATCGGAGGATGGAGCGTGCTTTGTATCTCGCCCGGTTCATTGAGCAGCCTGTAGCCTTTGCCCTGGGTCAGAGCCGTGCCGAGTGTGTAGTAGGCGCCGCCGTCCCACCTCAGATCGATCGGCCCCTGAAGACGGGGAATCCAGAGAGCAAAAGCCAGACCTCCGAGGATCAGCGCTGCGACGATATCCTTTCTTCCGATATCGATCACGTTCCACCTCTCGATTCCGCCGACTCACCGATGGCCCCTCCATCACTGACGACCAGAAAAAGCATCGACCCACCGCGCTTTCCCGCAAGTTCGATGCGCGCTCCCGATGACTGCAGATCCGGCAGTACCCAGTTCAAAAAATGATCGGGATCACCGAAGAGCAGGAACCGCCGCCCCGGCTTGAGAAATGATCGATATCTCTGCACATTCAGACCGAACCACGGTTTCAGCAGATCGAACATTCCGCGCTCCAGGCTGTTGTGACCCAGATATCGCATCGACTCGGATGTATCTCCGAGGTAGACAAGTCGCGACCGCAGCTCCACCGGAGCGTTGTGTGAAAGCATCAGAAAGGCATGCGGATCGGTACAGACTACGGGAAGGTTTCCATGATCAGATCCAAGCAGCAATTCGATTTCAGCCTTCCTGTCAGCTGTTCTGAGGGCGGCATCCTGCAGCGTCAGCCCTCCCCTTCTCGCCACACCCAGCAGCAGCAAAAGCACCAGCAGCACCGGAAGGATGTCGCTTCCGGCCCTTTTGAAAGCCGGCGGAATGAGCACCGTAAGGCCGATCACAGCCGGCAGCGCATACCTGTATGTAAATGCGCGGGTCACGAACATCGCCATTACCACCGCGACAACCGGAATGGCTATAAACCCGATCGCGGCGAAAAATTCATGCGTCAGCAGATACGGCGCGGACTCGCGCTCTTTCGCGGGCGCCAGCAACGACCAGGCAACCGTGAGCAGGAGCATGGCCGTCAGGGGCAGCACCGCCGAGGCCAGCAGGAAGTTGAAGAAATCCGGAATATCGCCCCACTTCGGCTGCGCCCAGAATGCCGTCGAGTAGGATCTTGCGCTTCTGATCAAAGGCAGATGAAACAGCAGCGGAGTCATCGATACGGCAATCGCCGCCGCAACCGGCAGATCCGGCCTCCGGCGTTCATATGCGCGTGCAGCCTCGCCGCACAGGAAAGGTATTACGATCAGTATGGCGTAGTAATGGCATGAGATCGCCGCCGCCAGTGAAAGCGCGAGTCCGATCAGCAGAGCCCGCCTCCGCCCGCCCTCAGCCAGCGCCTGCCAGCAGATCAACCCGAGCCCTGCAAAACCCAGCACCAGACCGTACGGTCGAGCCTCGAACGAGTAATAGTACGCCGCCGTCGTCAGCGGAAAGAGCATCGCCGCAAGCCCGAGAATCGCCGTCCCCCGCTTCGATACGAACAGAAAGAGCGAAATGCCCATGACCAGAATCCCGATCAACGCCGGCATTCTGAGTGCAAAGCTGTTCTCTCCGAGCAGGGCCAGAGATGCCCTCGTAATCACATAAAAGAGCGGCGGCATCTGCTCGGCTCCGGTGAGCAGCGCGCCCCAGACATCGGTCAGCCCCGGAAGCCGCGCGATGTTGAGAGTGAACAGTTCGTCATTCTCGAGCGGCTTTCGCGCGGCGATCAGCCCCGCGATGATCAGGTATAGCATGGAGACGACGACAGCCGCCGGCGCGCGATGAGCCTCGCAGATGCCGGCGATCGATCCGGCCAGATCGTCCAAACGCTTAAATGATGGTAATGGCCGCTTCTTTTCCGACTGATTTTGACCACTCATTTCGCACCTTCCAGTCTATCGATCCGCTCCCCTGACCGGGCGCTTTCCGCCGAGCAGGCGATCGATGACGATCCGCGCAAGCGCCCTGACATAGCCGGGCCCGACTCTCATCAGATTGAAACTTGAACTTCCCATACCGGCTGTCCGGTTGATCCACGAGACCGGAACCTCCTCGATGTCATAACCGGAGAGAATCGGTTTGAGTCCCGTCTCAAGATTTGCGGCGAAGTGATCTTCGACGATCTCCAGTCCACGAAAAATTTCTGCCCGGTAGAGTTTGAGGTTGTTCGTGACATCGCGGACCTTCACCGGCAGCAGAAGATTGATCAACAGATGGAAGCCCCTGTTGCAGAGGATTTTCAGGAACGGATAATCGAACATGACGGTTTCGGACGAGAACCTGCTGCCGACAGCTCCGTCACGCCCCGCGGCGACAGCTTCGAACAGATCGCGCAATTCCGAAACGATTACGACGAAATCGCAGTCCATCGTCAGGATGTAGCTTCCGGTTGCGGCGCCTGTGCCGTCTCGCAGCGCCCGCCCGACGCCGCCCGGCGGCAACCGGTCGATGACGCGGATACGTCGATCCCTCTCCGCGAGCATCGCTGCAACCCTCCCTGTTCCGTCGGTCGAGTTATCGTTGACGATGATGATCTCTCGGATATAGCCGGAATACATCCGAAGCAGAGCCTCCGTCAGCGGCTGAATATTCATCTCCTCATTGCGACATGGCACGACGACCGATACCGAATCGAAGAGGCGCTCGTGGACCGCCAGACTAACATTCTCTGCCGGCTTGATCCCATCCTTCGTCATGCAGACGCACGTGGCATTGCAGAGGCGATTGACGAAGGGCGCATGCTCGAGAAGAAATGTCGACGCGCCGGCGGATGTCCCGTGAACCGCATCGCTGAACGGAAAAACGCGGATTCCCGTGAACCCCGTCCGATGAGCAGCCTCGATCAGTTTCTCGCGAAAAGCGGCCGACAATCTGTTCTCGAACATGAGGATTCGACCGCCCGGTTTCAACACCCGGTTGAGCATGCTCAGCGTCTCGGAATACATCTCATGATCGAGCATGCAATTCCCGACGACATGATCGAAATGTTCTTCCGGCAGATCCGTCGCCGGATCCGTCACGAGCAGGAAATCGACTCGATGCGCGTCTGAACCGCCGGGCAGCAATCGACTGTTGAATATCGCTGACGTTATCGGGTTCTCTTCCCGCAATGCCCCGGTCAGATGCCCCGTCCACATCCCGATTCCGGCCCCGAATTCAAGCACCCGCTCACCGGGCAGCACTTGCAGACAATTCCGGACCATCATCGCACGGCGTCGCAGGTCGCCCGCTCCGGGATGCCACGCGTCATCTCTCAGCCTCTCGACCTGAGCGAGGTAATGGTCTTTCGACATGACGTCACTCCGCTTCCGAGGTACGCGAGGGCAAGGAATCGCCGGATTCAGGCAACGCGCTCTCGCTGAGCCATTCGTCGTACAACAGATCCCTGTCGAAGGGAGCGGGAAAATTCATGCTCCCGGTCAGAATCAGTACGACCGACAACGCGATGATCCCCGTCGCGACCAGATAGAGGAAGAACGGCGCTCCGACATTGAGAACCAGTCCGATTCCGCAGGCCGCGCCGATCAGCACGATGACCAGGGCATGCGGGATCACCAGCATTGATGACGCGGTCTCCGACCGGATCTTGAGAGTCAGGGCATACGGGACGCTGCGCCTCCTGACAACATCGAGAGCGCCCTTCAGAAAGACCGGCCACTTTGCGTAACGCAGCAATGCCGCCCGCCACTGCAATCCGTATTCACGTCGCTTATCCAGATAAAAACGACGGCGATACAGTGCGCAGACACAGAGCGCAGAAGCCAGTATTCCAAATCCCGGCAGCAGCTCCGCTTTGAAAACCCCCGGATCCGCTCCCGTCGCCAGCATCAATGCCAGAAGTACCAGAAAGACAAAAGTAGTCAGGCTGAATTGCAGGTAGAAGATGCCATGCAGAATGCTGAGCAGATGTCCGGTCGCGGGTATCCCCCCTCCGACATAGTGATGGAGCCTGAACCTGATATCGATCACCGATCTGGCCCACCTGAGCTGCTGAACCAGATAGCCGTTCCAGTCAACCGGAGTCACCCCTCTTGCCAGTATCTCCGGCACATAGACCCCGCGCCATCCGCGCGACTGATAGAACAGGCCGATCAGCAGATCATCGGCATCGTGAGGCGCAAACCCGCCGACCTCTCTGAGCGCCTCCACGCGGTGCGTGTTATGCGAGCCGACTACGGCCGGCATTCGGAACCTGTTGGCCGCCATCTGAGTGCAGGAGTAATACTCGCACGTCTCCTCCGACGCGCCTCGAGCGATAAATCCGGCATTCTGGTTGTAATATGCCTGCGGCGCCTGAACGTAACCGACGTCCGGATCCTCGAAATATCCAAGCGTCTTCATCAGAAATGACGCATGAGGAACGTGGTCAGGATCGAAGGCGCTGAGTATTTCGTACCGATCGAAACCGACCTCGTACAACCAGCAATTGTAATTCCCGTATTTGGATCCTGAACTGAACCTGCCCTCATCGGTCTGAGGAATCGCCCGCCCTTTGCGGCTGAAATGATACGCCCCAGCTTTACGGCATAACTCCCTGACCTGCCGGTCGTCCCCTTCATCCAGCACCCAGGTGTCATGAGGATATTCCAGCGCCACCAGAGCCCTCACCGTCTCCTCGAGCATCTCGAGCGACTCCGAACCGGGGACGAACGTCGTCACGACCGCCACCCTGAGTTCCGGACGCGGCATCATCGGCTGCGGCCGCCTCATCATGGGCAGCGTTAGCCACCGTATGTGACTGTTCGCCAGCCTGATCAGAACTATCAGAGTGAATGTCAGACAAACCAGCGGCTGATTGCCCCAGTCGCTGTACGCGTACCACGTCCTCAGAAAATAGAGGCTCGCGGCAAGCAACAGACAGCTCAGTATTCCAAAAAGTATGTAATCGGCTGCACTAAATACACTCTCATCCTTGACACGTGTTTCAGCCATTGATCGCGGGAGGTTGCGGCTCTGTGAGCTTGGTCAGTAAATAACACCTTCATCTTTCGATTCGCCGATGCGAAAAGGCGTCCCTCATTTTCCAGTGAGCAATTTTGGTTGGCGCGGTTTTGCAGGTCGAGATCAGTCATCTCGATGCCGGCTTCAGCATTCCCGTCATTATCTTCATATCCCTGCACCATGTCCACTTTGATGTTCATTTTCTCATCATTATTTTCCTATTATCGATATCAGAATCTTCCGGGGAAAAGAGGGCAAGGGGCTTTTGTTCGAGCGCTGCGGGGAGACTATATTAATTGGATGAGCAATCTGATCGGATATTTCGACATTGTGGGCGAGTTGAGCCGGAAGGCCGGAGAGATCGTGCTGCGTCATTACAGGACGCGAATGGAGGTTGAGAGCAAGGATGACGACAGCCCGGTCACGCGGGCGGATCGCGAGGTGGAGGAATTTCTGCGGGAGTCGATCGAGAGGCTCTATCCGGATCATTCGATCCTGGGCGAGGAGTATGGCGAGACAGTCAAAAGCGGATCACACCGGTGGATCCTTGATCCGATCGACGGAACCAGATCGTTCGTCATGGGGACGCCGCTGTTCGGAACGATGATCGCGCTCGAACGCGACGGGATGCCGGTGCTCGGCTCGATCTACTTCCCCGTCCAGGATCAGTGGCTGATCGGATCGGCTGAGACTGGAACATTCCTGAACGGCGAGCCGTGCAGAGTTTCCGAAGTCGAGGACCTCTCACACGCAACCATGATCCTGACCGATCCGAGAACCCTGCTGGCCAGTCCGGCGATCGCGGAGGTCAGCCGTCGAGTTCGACAGGTCAGGGGATTCGGAGACTGTTATGGGTACTTCCTGACGGCGTGCGGGCTGGCGGATATCATGATCGAACCGGGAGCGCTCAAGTATTACGATGTCGCACCCATGCCACCGATTCTGGAGGGCGCCGGCGGAGTCTTTTCGACCCTCCGAGGCGACCTCGACTTTTCGACCGGACAGGGGCTGGCGACGAACAGATCGCTCCAGCGACAGATACTCGATGTCATTGCCGGGATCGAGTGAAACGCTCATTCCGTCCTGGCTGAAGGGCAGATCCGAGCAACCGCGCAGCTTTCGCAGGCGGGTTTTCTCGCCTTGCAGGTCCTCCGGCCGTGGAGTATCAGCAGGTGCGAAAAATCTATCCAGTCCTTCCGCGGCACCAGTTCCAGCAGATCGACCTCTATCCTTTCCGGCTCCTTTTCAGTCGTCAGGCCGAGTCGCTGAGACAACCGCATGACGTGAGTATCCACAACGATTCCCGAAGGGATTCCGAAAGCATTCCCCAAAACCACATTGGCGGTCTTGCGGCCCACCCCGGGGAGCTCGATCAGCTCCTCCATCGTTGAGGGAACCTGCCCCCCGTGCTTCTCGAGGATTATCCGGCTCGCTCCCTGGATCGATTTCGATTTGTTGCGGAAGAAAGTTACCGAGTTGATGTCCTTCTCGAGCTCCGCCTGCGACACCGCGAGATAATCCTCAGGTCTCCTGTATTTTCTGAAGAGCGTCGCGGTGACGATGTTGACCCGTTCGTCCGTACACTGCGCCGAGAGGATCGTGGCGATCAGCAGCTCGAACGGGTTCGAATGAATCAGCTCGCATCTCGCATCAGGAAACTGCCGGCGCAGCAAACGAATGATCTTTCTGGCATGAGCAGCGGTCTCTTTTGCCGTCGAACTCATTTCTTCCCTGCCTTCTCCTTTCGATCGGCAAGTTTGCTGATGATCCCCCATTCCTTTTCACTGACGGGCTGGACCGAGAGACGCGATCCCTTGCGCAGGAGCTCCATCGACTCGAGCCCCGTGACCTGACGAAGCTCGTCGAGAGTGATCGTTTCGACGAACTGCCTGACAAACCTGATATCGACCATCTCCCAGATCGGATTTTCCGGCGTGCTCTTCGGATCGTAATGTTTGTCTTTGGGGTCCAGTGCGGTGTGGTCCGGATAGGCCGTTTTGACCACTTCCGCTGTCCCGACAATGCCTGTCGGATCGGCATTGCTGTGATAGAAAAATATCCCGTCCCCTTTCCGCATCTCGCGCATGAAGTTCCTCGCCTGATAATTTCTTACGCCGTCCCAGCACGTCGTCTTCTTCGGAGACTTCTTCAGATCTTCAATTGAAAACGAGCCGGGCTCCGACTTCATCAACCAATACTTCATCAACGGATCTCCTCTATGATTTGATATGTTTTGCTTATCACTATTCTATTGATTCCACCCCGGATTCCAAAACACAGACGACCGCCATCGCAGTAACGAAACAGGGCACCCACCTGACGGAAAAAGCGCCCGTTTTATTCAATCATAATCCGCCATAATCGAAAGTACAGGTTGTTAATCGGGATTGTTAACTTATAATATTTGCGAATCAGCTAATGGCCTTTTGGCGCTTTATTGATCATCAAGAGCCCCCCCAACCCGGTTTAAGAAGTATGTTGAAGTCAATCAAGCAATTCGCATTGCATGCCATGAAAAGCTCCGGGGTTTTCAAACTCTTCCTCAAGAGCCCTCTGCGCCAGCAGCGCCTGCTTATCCTGGCATATCACGGGATATCGATGGAGGACGAGCACGAATGCGATCCCGATCTGTTCATGAGGCCTGATTATTTCAGGGCCAGAATGCAGTCGTTGAGCAAATACAACTGCAACGTGCTCCCGCTCGAAGCAGCCATCGAATCACTGATCAACGGCACTCTCCCGGAAAACAGCGTCGCGCTGACATTCGATGACGGCTGCCATAATTTCTACAGCATGGCATATCCGATACTCCGTGAGTTCGGTTATCCGGCGACGCTTTATCTGTCGACATTCTACGTTTTTTACAATCGCCCCGTATTTGATCCCGCATGTCAGTACATCCTCTGGAAATCCCGTGGGAAGACGCTCGATCTGTCGAACCTGACAGGGGTAAGCACCAGTTTCGATCTTTCAGATCCATATCTGCGAAGTTCGGCATTTCAGCTGATCAGGAGCCACTGCGTGAGAAAGGGGATGTCCGCGACTGAGAAGGATGAGCTGCTGGCGAAACTTTCAGAGAGTCTTGGGTTCGACTATCAGGCGATGGCAGAGAGCAGGATAATGAACTATCTGACACCTGATGAGGTCAGGTATCTCGCATCGGAAGGCATCGATATCCAGCTTCACACGCACAATCATCGCGTCGCGTTCGAGCGCGATCGCTTCACGAAAGAGATCACGGATAACATCGAACACATCCACAGGCTGACCGGATCGGATTTGATCCACTTCTGTTATCCGGGCGGGAGATATGATCACAAGTTTCTGCCCTGGCTGTCGGAAATGAATATCGCAAGCGCCACAACCTGCGATCCGGGGCTGGCCACACGCAGGACGAATCGATGGCTGCTGCCGAGGCTGGTCGATGTCAGCGCGCTTTCGCCGATTGAATTCGAGGGATGGGTGACCGGAATCTCGCATTACATCCCGAGGAAGCGGCTGAGCTACAATCCGGGCCAGAATTGAAACGCCTGATCATCAGTTTTTCAAAGGCGCCGGACTGAAACTGACCGATTCCCTTCCCAGCCTGACGAGCCTCAACCCGGTCTTTTTGAGAACCAGCCCCTGATCTTCGGCCGCGGCGATCAGGTCCGGACGCTCCGCCGGAAGCGCGAAAACCAGCCTGTTTCCCAATCGATTGCTCTCTTCCATCGCGGCTGCGATGAATTCCCTGAAACTCTCGACCGCATCCGGCCGGCATTGAATATCGGTTGCAACCACAATCTGCCCCTGATCGAGGTACTCTCCCAGGATCCAGTCATTGTCGTTATGACGGCCATTTCCGATCAGCCAGCCGAGAAATCCGAGTTCGCCGTTCCGGACATGGGTGAAAAAATGGCCGCCATCCTCTATCAGGCGCATGGCGTGTCGAAGGTACCCGCAGACGGGCATCGAGCGATAATCGACCGGTCGGTAGAGCAGCAGATCCTCGAGACTGTCCATTTTGAGCAGACCGCCGGTCGAATCGGCGGGCTTCGCGCCCGGCTCCGATTCATAGAGACGAACCTGCTTCCGGCTTCTGATTCCGCCCATCGCAGCCTGGAATAAGCCCTTCAGAGCGTTTGAAGCTCCGAGTTCCCTCCATTTGCGCGCGGCATCCAGATATTCGAGGTAGCGCTTTTTGATCCCGCTGAATGAGATGCCATTCCGTTCCAGCAATGTTTTGAAGAATTCTCTCGCTTTGACTTTCGAGGCATAGTTTCCGGCATCCTTCCTGCTGAAGAAGATATTGATGACGCAGACCTCGTCGTGATGGGTGGCATATCGGTCTTTGTAGTCGCCGCCCGGAGTCAGGTCGAACACGGGAACCCTGTCTTCAGCGAGCCTCATACCCAGCATCGCCAGATGGATAGCTCCGGGGGAATATCTGGCATGAAACGGGGAGTGCGAGATCAGGCCGAGAACCAGTTGGTCGTTGTTGCGCAGATGAATCTGGATCGAGATCGGGCGGCCATCCAGCCTCAGCGCCGTGGCGTCGATCAGGTCTGTTGAGGTGAAGAGCCCGTCGTAAAAAGGCTTCCTCAATCGGTCGGTATCTCCGCCGGGAAGATTGTAAACAGCCTTGAGCCTGAGGTTCTGAAACAGGTTGAATTGATCGAAGAGCGAACTGAATGCTTCAGGCGAGGTAACCCGCTCGAAAGTCAGAGATCCTTGTCGTTTGAGCCGATTGACCTTGTTCTGCAGCTTTTTCCGGAGAATTTCGCTGAGCGTGCCGCCGTCCCCGATGTCGAGCAGCCCCCTTTTAAAGTTTCTGATGTAGCAGTGATCCGACAGCGCGCCATCGGGTCGTGCCCAGTCGATCGGGGTTTCAGGCAGGACAAAGAGCAGCGTCAGTTTTCCGTCAGGAAACATCTCCGCAAGCCTGCGGATAGCGGCGACAATGAAACTCTCGCCATTGGATGCTCCAGCCAGCCATGCCTGATATTCGGCGTGGCCGGCCCCGGCAACGGTCAACTGCCCGTCCGACCTGTAGACAGCCAGAAAGAACAGCCCCTCGACCTCGCCGGTTTGCGTTCGTCCGACTGCGATCAGGGGTTCAAAGTCCGCCGAATAGGTTCGATACCAGGTCGTGACGAACTGTTCGCTCTGATACGCCGATGCCCACGGGCAGGCATGCAGCAACCGCTGCCAGTCGGCGAGAAACGCCGGATCCGACAGCCGTATCGCCGCATCCTGACCTCTCAAAATCTCGATTGCGAGTTCCGTCATTGCTCGATCCTGACGTTTGCCTGCCCGGCGATTTGAGCCTCGCACGCAGGCAACAGAAATCTGGCGCTACTCAGAAGAGCAGACCGAACTCTCCTTCCAGCCCGGTAAAAAAGGCATCTCCGGTCCTGAAAGCATCGACGATGGCTTTCTCCCTGGAATGTATCAGGACCCAGGCGCCATTACGATCGAAGGTACAGCGACGATCGGAGAAGTCCTGCATCATTCGCGGGTCGAGTCTCCCGCGAAGCGCGATCGATCCGTTGCGGCGGGCATGGCTGAAGAGATGATCGAGCACCCGCGAAGTTTCATCCTTGCGCGCCAGACACTGTATGACCGTGCCGATGCCTCCCCGCTGTGAGTAATACATGAATGTTCCCAGCGGTTCGCCGTTCTCCCCTCGGACCATAACACTCCGCAGATCACCGTAATATTTCATCAGGCCGAGGTGCTCAAAGAGCCAGTTCAACGAACTCGCGTCGTAATCGGGCAGAACGGATCGCTTCTGGTGGAAGCTGCCGATCGAGGCGATCAGAGATTCCGGCGTGAGCTCTTCTTCGCATTTGATGTCTGCTGCTGGAGAGTAGATCCGGGGCGCAAACTTCGAGGCGGCGATGTCAGCCAGTCCGATCAGCGGCCTCAGTGGAACGAGCAGGTGCCGGAATCCGCTTCTCGATTCGAGCAGCTTCGCCCCGTTGCTCGCCGGCTTGAGGACCTTTGTGAATTGGAGACTGTAGAGATGCGCGGTCGTTCCTCCGACGCCTTCCCAGACTATCCGACCGGCATCGCCCGCGCCGTCCGTCACTGAAAGATGCTGCGGTCCCGAGAAAAAGTGCTTCAGCAACTGGACGCCCGCCATCGACGATCTGTATGCCGGATCGACCATGAAGTGAAAACTGACCGCCACGCGGATGGTCTCGCCCTGAAATTTCATCCTCCGCGGAACGATGCCGATGAAACCGGCGATTCGGCCGTCGCTGCTTCTGTAAACCCAGGAAGGCAGGCTCTCGTCATACCACGGATTTCTGAAGAAGATCTCCCGGAAATATTCTTCAAGTCCGGTCAGCGGCTGAAGCCTGCGGGTCGACGAATCCGCCAGAAGGATTCTGCGGAAGAGTCCCGTAACCTCGGGAATATGCTCGTCCGCGAAAGGAATGATCGGTTTTATTCTTTGACTCTCTTTCATACAGGCCACGATCAGGGGCAATTGTTATGGGTTTCAGGGCTCGCCGGCTCATCCGGAGGAATGAACCTGATGCTCATCTCGCCTTCCATTCCTGTCAGCAGCGCTTCGCCGGAATCGATCGCTCCGATCAGTTCCCTGTTCTGGGAATGGATCAGAGTCCACGGCGCCCCGCACGCGAATGAACAGTGTTTTTCCGATATGACAAGTGAATGCTGCGGGTCGAGCCTTCCCGTCACGGCAGTTGAACCGCTTTTCCACGCATCAGTGAAAAGATGCTCCAGAACCCGGCCTTCCATCTTTCGTCTGGCAATCAACTGCACGAGGGTGCTTTCACCGCCGGGTTTGATGAAGCAGAGATAGAGACCGACGGGCTCGCCGCCCGGAGTATTCAATGCTACCCCGCGCAGATCCCCGAGCAGTCGGTTCCGGCTCAGAAGCCCTGTCAGCCAGTTAAATGCAGCCGCATCGCAGGCCGGCTTCAAACGCCGCTCTCCGGCCAGCGATTGCATCAACTCGATATACAGTTCCGCGGTCAGATCCTGCTCGACGAGGTCGGAGCCGTCAGGTCTGAACCTGTCCGGGAACCGTTTCGAGATCAGCCCGTCGACCAACCTGGTCAGCGGCCGCGCAGGTTTGACCAGCGCGGTGGCCCCGGCCCGCCGGCCGATCCGGGTCATCCAGTAGTCGAGCGGGCTCAGCATTCTGGTCCAGTTGAAACTGTAGACGAGCGCGGTGCGCCCTCCCAGCGCTTCCCATAATCTGCGGGAAGGATGATTCGCCTCGTCGGTCAGCGAGAGATCCTGCGGGCCGGCCAGAAATGCCTGAAGGAGCCTGATCCCGACGCCGGCCGAACGGCTCTCCTGCTCGACGACGAACTGTGTGCTCAATGCGACATTCACCGGGGAGCCGTCGAAGACCATTCTGCGCGGCACAACACCGAGAAAGCCCGCGATTCGCCCGTCCTCGTATTCATAGACCAGCGAAGGGGTCGCGCAGTCCTTCCAGGGATTATTCAGAAATACTTCGTCGAAATAGGTCGAATAACTCGACTGCAGCAGGTCCGTCGGGTCTTCTCCGCCGTATTCGTTTCGAACACCGAAGACGCGCCGGTGAAGCCCCGAGACGCTCGGAATATCTTCCTTTGTAAATGATCTGATTCTGGGCATGAGAGGTTCTTCAGATCAGATTGTCCATCCCGTCGCTGTGGCCCCTGGCGATGTGAATATCCTGAAGCGGGCAGGCCTCCTCGAGCAGGTTCCCGCCCTGCGGCGAGACGAACAGGTTGAAATTGCTCGGCCCCGGAAACATTCCGGATTCGAGGCAGGCATTTCGCCAGGCCGAGTGTGAAAAGTTGGCAACGATCAGTTCGGCGCCGGCTTCAGTCAGGTGCCTGATGCCGGCCGAAACCAGACGCCTCGCATCTTCAGTCCGGCTGAAGCCGTCGACCAGCGTGCCCACCTTCAGATCTCCGAAATAATGGTTTCCTTCCATCTTCTTGACGGCCACGACGATCCACCCGACGTCTGCCCCGCTCGAGCTGTCGCGAACTCGAAGTCGGACATATCGTTTGTCGTCAGGCGGGTAAACGATGTTGAGCGCCTCGGCATCGGACCTGATCGCAACGCGATAATCCGGCAGAGCCCGGTGAAACAGCTCGCTCGCCCATCGATCGAACGAGTCGACCACCCGGGACTCCACGCCGGAATTGCGATCCGCCAGGCGCCGGCGCACCTTCAGCATCAGATTGAGGATCGAGCCGAGCCCCGACCTCGCCACAAGCGCGGCAAGAGTCGCCCGCGATCCCGACTTCCTGAGATACTCCAACCCGGTCAGGACCCTGTTGAGATTGGCGGGATAGAAGAAGAACGGCACTTCCTGATACCGCCATCTCAGACCCGCGAACAACCTGTACCCGTCCGAATCCGGAGTTCCGCCGCCGACTCCCATCATAAAAGGATGAATATCCTGAGATTTTCTGATGAGCTGAATTATCGCCAGCGAATAACGCGAATTGATGATCCCTTCGGACAGAGGCAGCTTCGTCCAGCAGAAATCGCGGGAGGTTCCGTCAATGAAGATATTGTGGTGGCAGAGAAGCATCGCCGCCCTGACTTCCTGTCCATCCTCGGCGATGATCATCTTTCTGAATATCGGAAACCCGTCGGGGCGAAAACGCGCCTCGCCGGGCAGCGCCGGATCGAGCAGCATCTCCTCGATTCGTCCTGCATCCCTCAATCTTTCATTGAAACGCACCACTGCCGGTATATCAACGGCATCGGCAAAACGCACCTGCATAATCAGATTTGTCGGTTATGAATCCGTCTCTCACTCGATCGGAGCTTCGGCGACCGGTCCCTTATTTTTCGTTTTAATTCCAAGGTAATCGAGCGCCATTCGCTCGGCGATCTTCAGATTGCCTTTTCTACCCATATGATTGAAATCGACGAAGATCGGTTTTTCCGTCTCGTCGAAGATCGAGCTGATATCGTGAAACTCCGGAACGCCTTCTCCGGACCGGCCGCGAAGTTTCGCCCAGGTATCCAGATAAAACTCCTTCATCCCGGGAAAGTAGAAATCCTTCTCGATCGATTCGCGTTCGTATTCAGTCAGGCGTTTTTTGGAGAAGATAACGGGCTGCCAGTAGAACTGCGCGCTGAATCCATGCGAATCCGCCAGGGACTTCACCATTTTGATATTGTTGAAATACGTCTCGACAACCGCATCGACCAGCCTGTTCCTGTCGTCGATCGACGGTTCATATTTCAGCGACACCGGCTTGAACTGCCCTTCCTCGCCGCGGAGCCTGCCGAGCATTCCGCCGAAGAGCCTGGTGATCGACAGACTGCGGATCAGAGATTTCGATGCGTAGCCGTAAATGTCTCCCTTGTCGAGCAGGCCGTACTCCAGTTCGCGATTCATTTCGTTATGTGTCAGACCCGGAGTATTCGTCTGAAATGCGTTGAATGTGTCGTTCACGCCGTCATAGAAGATCACTGCATCGGGAATGTTCCCCTTCTGCAACTGGCGCATCAGTTCGATCACGCCCTGCGTGCTGACATAGGCATACTGGCCGTAATTGACCACCTCTGCCGGCTGCGCTCTGTCCGAAATGATTCCGGACAGCAGCGACGGGATCGTCTCATCGTCCGCCGATCCCAGCCCCCAGACGGTCGAACCTCCGAAGACGAATATCCTCTCACGTTCCGCTTTACCGTTTAGCGAAGCGGGGTTGACGGTCTTTCTCAGCCCGTCTCCGTCGATGTTGATGTATTGTCCGGTGCGGGGCAGCCTTCGCCAGTAGACATAGGGCTTCCACCTGAGCGACCTGTTCTGTTCGATATCGTCGATCTCGGAGTAATAGTTCCGGGCCCACGTTCGATCGTCATAGGTATCGGCATCCTGGCGGAAATTAGCCGCCGGCGGTCGCATCATCGCACGGGCCTTGAAGATCAGGCTCAGCCCCAATTCGATCGCCAGCAGCATGATCAGCGATATTCCAAGGATCAGCCACGCATCTCTGATGAATCTGAATGTTCTCTTGAGTGTTTCCATCATTTTTATTCAGCCTGGCATTCCAGCGTCGCCGGCTATCGGCCCGTTGCTGGCGGCAATCAAAATCGCTTATTTCTGAATCAGAAACCGGTTGATGACCAGGGCGTCAATTCCGGAACAGTAGAAGCTTCTGACCGCATCGCGGGGCGTGCAGACGATCGGTTCGCCGAACAGGTTGAATGAAGTGTTGATCAGAAGCGGGATTCCAGTCTTGTCTCCGAACCGCGTCAAAAGATTCCAGAAGAGCCGGTTGGAGGCTCTGCTGACGGTGTGAACGCGGACTTTTCCGCCGGCGAAACAGACGGACGGAACGAGTGCGCTCTTATCGCTCCTGATCCGCGAAACATTGAGCAGATAACCGTTGAGGCGACTCACATCCTCGAAAAACTCCGAAGCTCTCTCCTCGGGCACGGATACCGCGAAGGGGCGCCAGGGGTCCCGATGTTTCAGATAGACATTGAGATTCTCATTGACATAGCTGAGCATCGGATTCGCGAGGATGCTTCTGGCTCCGAGCGAGCGCGGCCCGAATTCGGCCCGGCCCTGAAACCAGGCGACGATGGTTCCGTCAACCAGCATTTCAGCGACTTCCTCGAGCAGTTTATCCTCCGTCGATAAATATCTGTATCTCAGCTTGCAGTTGTCGAGAACCGGCTTTACTTCCGTATCCGGGTATTCGGGGCCGATGAAAGCGCTCTGCAGGGGGCGGCAAGCCGCATCCACGTGCTGATGATATGCGTAGAGCGCCGACCCGATGCAGTTCCCTGAATTACCGGGCGCCGGCGGACAGAACAGATCGCGGAAACCGCCCTCCCGTTCGAGTCTTGAAATCAGCAGGCTGTTGGATGCCACGCCTCCGCCGAGACACAAGGCGTCGATCTGATGATCCGACCTTACCTTCTCCGCAGCCGCAAGCACGACATCCTCGATCCGCTGCTGGAAACTGGCGGCCATGTTCCGGCGCCAGGCGGTTTGATGTGCACCGGTCGTACGGCCGACTTTGACGCCCGGAAACTCCGGCGCAATGCCCCCCTGCCGGCGATTCGTCGCCCGTCCTCCGAATTCCTGATAGAACCGCTCTGAAAAAGCTCCGTCAGGACGCCCGGTCAGATTCAGGTAGGAGAGTTCGATTGCCGGCATGCCCGTCCGATCCGAGCCGATCATTTTCGCGAAGGATGGTAGAAATTCAGGTTCGCCGGTGGTGCTCAGCCATTGAGTCAGGTATTCTCCGCCGGCTTGAAAATCGAGGTGCTCATTGACGCGACTGTAGAGCCAGCCGAGCGACTGCGGGAATTCGATTCTGGTGTGCAGCTTTATCCTGCTGCCCTCGCCGATCCCGATCGCCAGTGAGACGTAATCGCCCTTTCCGCTCAGAATCATTATCGCCGCTCGGTCCAGCCCGGATTGATAGAAGGTCCCGGCGGCGTGAGCCATTTGATGATCGACGGTCAGCGTTCGACGATTGTCGAAGTTGAGCGCACGGATCCGTTCGAGCGCGATCATGCGGTCGCGATACTCCTTTCGACTCGCGGCCTCGAAGTCGAGTCGCCCGCCTTCCGCCTCGACAAACCGGCGCTGGAAGGTCCGCTGTCTTTTGAGAATCCTGAGCGGCCTGTAATCGGAGGTCACAAGATCGATGTCGTCGATACCGATGCCGGCCTGATCGAGACACCAGGCGATGGCGTTTACCGGAAGGCCGTCCGAGCCGATGGCAGTCGAGGATCTGTGACGGACCAGTTTCTCCTCCTCGATCGCCGCTACCGGCACTCCGTCGTGCAGCAGCGCCGCGGCCGCGGACCTGTTTTGACCGGATATTCCAAGGATGTACATCGTCGTTTCCTGGTGAGGGGATGCGCAGGGGCCGGAGCGATCCCTCAGTCCAGAGCGAATTCTGAACGCCAGTCCGATTGATCATCGAATGCGGGCTGTGCCGTTTTCTCAAGAACGCATGTCTCGAGGACGAGCGCGTCCATCTCGGTCCTCATGAAACAGCGGTAACTGTCTTCGGGAGAACAGACGATCGGTTCGCCCCGGACATTGAAACTGGTATTGACGATGACCGGGCACCCGGTCAGTTGGCGAAAGGCCTCGATGATCTCCCAGTAGAGCGGATTGGTGTCGTGTCTCACCGTCTGCACCCTGGCCGAATAATCGACGTGAGTGACGGCCGGGATATCTGAGCGGACGACATTCAGCTTGTCGATACCCCACAAACGCTCCTCTTCATCGGTCATCTTCCTGATGCGTTTATCGGCCAGCGATGAAACGAGCAGCATGTAGGGGCTGTCGGTATTCAGATCGAACCAGTCCGAGACGTGCTCCCTGAGAACGCTCGGCGCGAATGGACGAAAGCTCTCGCGATATTTGATCTTCAGATTCATGATCGACTGCATCTTCGGCGAGCGAGCATCGCCGATGATGCTTCTGGCGCCAAGCGCGCGCGGGCCGAACTCCATTCTTCCCTGGTGAAGGCCGACGACCTTCTCGGATGCCAGCAACCCGGCAACAGCCCCCGGCAGCTCCGAACGGCTGTATTTCCTGTAGGGGTAATTGTTCGCACGCAGAAACGACTCGATCTCCTCCTCTGAATGAGCCGGACCGAGGTACGAGCCCTTCATCCCGTCGGAATATCGCGGGAGCGAGCCGTTGACGGCCGATGACGTCCAGGCGCCGGCCCGCTCGGGACTCAGTCGCGGTTTATCGAGGTAGCGATGCCAGATCGCCAGAGCCACACCCACCGCTCCGCCGGCGTCGCCCGCCGCAGGCTGAATCCAGATGTCCTCGAATGTGCCGTCGCGCAGAACATGTCCGTTGGCCACGCAGTTCAGCGCGACTCCGCCGGCCATGCACAGCCTCTTCATTCCGGTCTCCTGCCGGACGAATCGCGTCATCTTGAGAACCACCTCTTCGGTGATCTCCTGGATGCTG
>CALBSU010000345.1 GCA_937967285.1 uncultured Acidobacteriota bacterium | reverse complement strand
TTCGCCGAACGCGAAAACAGAAGGTCCGAAAATGGTTTCTGTCGCGTCATAATCAGAATCGAGATCGGGATCGAGGCCACCGCCAGAAGGAAGATCAGCAGTCCGAATGGCTGAACATGCATAGCCTGAGAGAATTCGAGATGCGCGGCGTGAGAGAAGCTGGTAGTCAGCCCGCAGCTCGGACAGGGGATTCCGGTCATCGCCAGCATCAGACATGCCGGCAGGCCGAGCTGCTGATGGGTTCCGACGCCGTCCGGCGAAGGAGTCACCATCCGACCGAGCAGTATCGCGGTGGATGAGACTACCGGGACAGTCAGATAGATCAGTCGATCCTTGACGCTGAATCCATCGTCAACCGGATATGTCCCCAGGCTTTGTGACTTATCGTCCATCTCAGCCCACATTGGCTATTGCGCCCATCGATGCGATCAGGAGCCAGACGATTCCTACCAGGCATGAAAGAACAGTTGCAGCGATTCCGAGATAGAATCCGATCTTGGCGAACGTTTCGCCGGCAGCCGGAGCCTGACCCTGCCGGATCGCGTTGAGCTCCATCTTCCCGAGGATGAGGCCGGGTATGCTCAGCAGCGGGCCGCAGGTGAAGACCGAAACGATGCTCAGAATCATCGACGCGACCGCACGACCGCTCGCGCTCCCCTGCTGAATGGGTCCCTGACTGGCGTAGCTGCTCGGATATGGAGTGTAGCCCGGCTGCCCGGACCACGAACTTTGAAAGCCGGGGTACGGCTCCGCGCTTTTCGCAGGCGGTTGAGCCGACCCTGAAGCATAAGGCTGTTGCGCTGATCCTCCGCCGGAAGGAGGCTGATCGAACTGCCCTGAGCTCTCACCTGGCTTAACCAGTCGAGCCGAACAGTTCGTGCAATACATCCCATCGTCAGGGTTCTGTGTACCGCAACGGGTGCAATACATTTATCGAGCCTCCTGTCTGATCAGTAAAATCTTATGAATTGGATCAGTTAGTTTCAGATGTGGTTTTTGTTTTGACCGGGACCGGTTCCCTGAGCTTCGTGGTCGTCGGCTCGGTCACGCTGAAATCATTGTTTGAGGGTTCACCAAGCATCCGTGCGGTGTCTATCGATTCGAACGTGCCTTCCGGCGGAGTGTAAGTCTGTTCGCGGCGGTTCTTCATTTCGACCAGACGTTTGCTGATGACAAGACCGTTGAAGAGGATTCCCAGTCCGATCAGCAGCGGAACCAGTCCTACCCATCGAACCACCAGCAGGATGTCTGCCCCATCCCCTGCGTTTTGCGCTATGGCCGTCATCAGGAAGTAGAGAAAGAATGTCGTCCCGATCCCGACCAGCGTGGTGATCACGCCGCCTTTTATCTCCTCGAGCCGCTTCTCCTCGGGAGTTTTCTTCCTCGAGCTCTTAATCTCGTCCATCCAGTAATCGTATTCGGCTTTGATCCAGTCGCTGCCCTTGGCATCACTGGTCCCGTACGTCATCGCTTTCTTGATGTTATTGAGATTAGCGCCGCAGGACTTGCAGAACCTGGTGTTATCGCGAGACTCGTTTCCGCACTGTGGACAGAACATGCCGATTCCTCCATGCACACATTTATCCGGTTATCTTTTTTGTGGAAGTGTGCGTGTATCGTCTTCGGTGACACTGTGAACGGGTTCATGTTTTATGGCAAGCTCGCCAGTGTCCGGCGCAGACTCCGAGAAATATGGTTGGGGCATTACAGGCTGGCGCCCGGCATCATTCAGTTCCTGATAGGCGTTGTTGGAAGTGAATGACGAAGGAACGATATTCGGGTTATGGTGCGGGCGCGCGCTGATTATCTTCGATATTCCCAAACCCAGCAGTACGAACCCGATCAGGGTCCAGAATCCGAACGGGGATCCCCCTCGGAACGGTCCGGCGAAGAGGAAGCTGAAAATTTTCAGGGCGACGATTCCGCCACCGATGATTGCGAACCGAACTCCCTTGGCCATGCTGCGCTGACGCGCAATCTCGATCATATTGAGTTCGGGAGTCTGAGCCGGCGCGGGCCGAAATTCACCCGTCAGCGCCTGCGAAACGAATTCCAGATTCGTTCCGCAGGCGGTGCAGAATCGCTTCTCCCGGCTCTGTTTCGATCCGCAATTCGGACAGAACATCGTTAATCCTCGCAGCTACCGTCGAAAGATATCGAACAGTTTCTGGAAACTTCCCTGGAAGAGCGACATGAAAGCCACAAATCCATAACCGACCAGAAAGATCAGCAGAAACGGGATGGTAGCGTAGATACCGCTCCGAATGGCATAGGCCACTGCTCCGACGAAGTAGAGAGCGAAGAGCAGTTCGAGCACAGGCAGCCAGCCTTTCTTGCGCCTGTACTTCATTGCCACCTGCATCCAGCTGTCCTTCGCGTTCTCGACCTTGTACTTGGGCGTCCTGACGAATCCGGACTTGATTCCGAAAAGGGCTTCGAGTACCGCCTTGGTGTTCGAGAAGACCATTCCGATGCCGATCGCCATCGCCAGAGGAATCAGCCAGAAGCGCCACTTTTCATTCGGATAGCGGTAATAGATCGATGTGCCGTAGAAGCTGACGACCGAGAATGTCGCAAAGAGCATGAGCGGCACGTCGAGCAGCAGCATATGGAAGAAGCCCTGATTGAATCTGACGATCAGGACCGGGATATGCAGCAGGCTGAGCAGGATCATGAGCATCGCCGCGCAGTTCCCGAAAAGGCGGAAGAAGAGCTCTGTCTTCTGCTGAAGGCTGAGCTTCGGATGCTTCCAGATTCTGGGCATCAGCTTGAGCCCTACCTGGACGAGCCCCTTCGCCCAGCGACGCTGCTGGACCTTGAAGGCGTTCATATCGACCGGCAGCTCGGCGGGGACCTCGTCGTCGAGCAGGTAGACGAATCGCCAGCCCATCAGCTGCGCTCTGAAGCTCAGATCGGTGTCTTCGGTCAGCGTATCGTGCTGCCATCCGCCGCTCCACTCGATGGCTTCGCGACGCCACATTCCGGCTGTTCCGTTGAAATTGAAGAATGCGCCGGTCCGGTTGCGCGAGGTCTGTTCGACCACGAAATGGCCGTCGAGCAGGATCTCCTGCATCCGCGTCAGCAGCGAATAGTTGGCGTTGATGTGTCCCCACCGCATCTGGACCATGCCGATCCGTTCGTCGGTGAAGTAATCGACCATCCTGCGCAGGCAGTCGGGTTTCGGCATGAAATCCGCGTCGAAGACCGCGACCAGTTTGCCCTTCGCCAGCTTGAGTCCGTTCTCGAGCGCTCCGGCCTTGAAGCCGGTCCGGTCGGTCCGGTGAATGTAGTGGATGTCGAATCCCAGGGCGCGATACTTCGCGACCGCCGCTTCAGAGATCCCGACAGTCTCGTCGGTCGAATCGTCAAGCACCTGGATTTCCAGCAGATGGCGCGGGTAATCGAGCTGCGTCACCGATTCGAGCAGACGTTCGACCACGTACAGCTCGTTGAACAGCGGCAACTGAACGGTGATCGGCGGAAGCTCGGCCTCTGACCAGCTCCGCATCGGATGCGGCTTGACGTTTCGATAGCGCCAGAACTGATAGACCATCCGAATCCGATATACGCCGAGAACCGCCAGCAGCGTCAGGATCGTGAAATACATGATGATGATCGTCCAGTCGAACGCATCGAGCGAGTATAGAAAGCTGATGTTGTCGCGCCCGTGCCGCATGATCGGATCGATTGCGATCTTCGCTTCCTCGGGCGACGGCGCCTGAAACAGCAGACTGATTATCGTAAGAAATTGGGCCACTTTGAATCCTGTATAAATGATTGCGTTTGACGGGTCGATCGCTCGATCCGCCGCCTGAAAATACCTAAACAAACCAGCATGGTATCTTATTCAGACGGCCTGTCAATCGTCAGACCACTGATTTTCAGCTTTGCGATTCCGCCCTATTTTGCGGCGAAGACGGTGAAAATCTTCTCGAAAAGAAATTCCTTCAACTCACGGTCGAGCAGCCGCGTGTCGCGGCTGGAATCCTTCCCGGTCGGCATGGCATGCGTGTTGAAAGCGACGATGTAAGCGGTCCGGGATTCGGGCCGGATGTAGAAATGCGAGATGAAGCCGTTCTGGCTGCCGCTGTGACCGATGAACCGCATTCCGAAGTTCTCCTCGACAAAGAATGTCAGGCCGATCGAGTCCTTGCGGTTCCGGCCTTCCTGCTGGGGCAGCTCGCCGGCGGCGATGTCGATCTGTGGGCGGAACATCTCGAGCAGAGATTCGCGTTTGAGGATGCGGTCATACGCCGACTGGCGGCGGGCATCGCCGGTCAGGAAATTGATGTATTTGACCATATCCGTCAGCGGCGCGTTCAGTCCGCCGTTCGAGACAGTGATGCCGGTATCGACGTCGAACCGGGCCGGCGTCAGGTTTCCATCCTTGAAATAGTAGCTGTGTGACCGGTTGCCGATCAGGTGATAAGGCGTCGTGTCGAAATAACTCTGATACATCTCGAGCGGCTTGAAGATGTTCTTGTCGATGTAGACTTCGTAATCGTCGCCGGTCAGTTCCTCGATCACGCGGCCCAGAAAGATGATGCCGGGGTTGGAATAGCTGAATTTACTACCGGGTTTGAACTCGATCTGAGTGTAAGGGAGCATGGCGACGATCTGGGACCACTTCGCGGGCTCGTGAGGGTGCCATTCCTTGTCGCCGCCCCACGGCCAGGTTGCGGCGCGAAAGCCCGCGCTGTGCGTCAACAGATGGCGGATCGTGATCTCATCCATCGATCCGTGCGAATTGTGGACCGCACGCAGTTCGGGCAGATATTTGACGATCGGATCTTCCAGCTTGAGCAGGCCGCGATCGCGCAGTTGCATGATCGCCACTGCCGTCAGTGTCTTGGTGATCGATGCCCAGTGGTAGATGGTCGCCTCGTTGACCGGTTGCTGCTTCTCGCTGTTTGCGAGGCCGTAAAATTCCTGGGCGATGACCTGATTGTCCTGCAGGAGCATGAGGCTGCTGCCCACGATGCCATGTTTTTTCATGGCCTGTTCGTACCAGGTCTTCAGTTCGCGCCTTGCCTGCCCGAAGTTTCTGGGTGTCTGCCCCTGTCCTGTTTCCATCATAATCGTCAGAAAGAATAAAACTGCGCAAAGGAATGCGCCCGGTCTTCTCTTCATCTCAGCTGCCTCGATTTGTGTATCGCCGCGATCGTCGGAATCCGAAATCATTGCAACTCACAATGCAATGACGGACGTTGAATTTGAAGTTGCCACATTTTCCCATCGACTCTTCTTCCGGACAACAGCAGACGAACATTTTCGGAAGATGGGGTTTGGGGGTAGAATCGGGGCAAACGCACCAATCAATTTTGCGGAACGGACTCGGTAACCTGGATGAAGATGAATGATGGATACGTGAACCGGCCGATCGCGCGTCGGGGATTTCTGGCGGCTGCGGGATTTTCCTGCATGGCCGCACTGACCGGGTGCCGTTCCGGGGAGAGGCCGCCTGCGGCTGATGACAGGGTACAGGCAAAGAAAGGACTGGTCTTGGCAGTAGAAGCAGTCGATCATCTCGTCTTCGGATTTTCCGATCTCGACAGCGGCATCGCCTGGACAGAGAACAACCTGGGCGTCAGGGCAGTGTTCGGCGGCGTCCATCCGGGCGGCGGAACTCGCAATGCGCTTCTCTCGCTCGGCGGCCGTCGCTATCTCGAGGTGATTGCGCCTGATCCGGCACAGACCGGCGTGATCGGCAGATTCGGCGATCTCAGCGGACTGACCGTGCCGAAGCTCGTCACCTGGGCTTCCGCGACCGACTCGGTTGAGGAAAAGACCCGCCTTGCTCAAGCCGCGGGTTATCGAGTTGACGGACCGATTGACGGCTCCAGGTCCCGGCCGGACGGGAAAATCCTGAGCTGGAGAACTCTGACCATTGCCGGCCAGTCCGGCGGACCCGTTCCGTTCTTCATCGAATGGGGCGCCGGCAGCCTTCATCCGGCTGAGGACTCGCCGGCCGGATGTTCGCTCGAGGATCTGCGGTTTGAACATCCGCAGCCCGATCAATTGAAGACAACGCTCGCGAATCTCGGAATCGATGCGGTTGTAAATATCGGATCATCTCCGCGCCTGATCGCGACGATTTCGTCGCCGAAAGGGCGCGTAACCATTTCATGAACCAATGGACTGAATATCATGGATAACAATACACGAAGAGAATTTCTTGGCATGATCGCCGCCGGCGCTCTCGTCGTCGATGGAGCTGTCCCCGTGACGGCATTCCCGCAGAAAGGCGCCAATCCCGCGCTGGGAGGAGGCAAATTCAAACTCGGCCTCGTCACCTACAATCTGGCCAAGGACTGGGACATCCCGACGATCATCAAGAACTGCGAGATGACAGGGTTCGAAGCCGTCGAACTTCGCACCACACACAAACATGGCGTCGAGCCGACGCTCTCGAAGGCTCAACGGGGTGAGGTGAAGAACCAGTTTGCCGGGACGAAAGTTCGACTGCTCAGCCTCGGCTCGACATGCGAATTCCATGCTCCCGACCAGGCCGTAGTCAGAAAGAACATCGACGAGTGCAAGCGGTTCATCGAACTGGCGCACGACATCGGAGCGCTCGGCATCAAGGTTCGCCCGAACGGCATCCCGAAGGAGGTGCCGGAAGCGCAGACGATCGCGCAGATAGGCAGGGCGCTGAGAGAATGCGGCGAGGCGGCGAAAGGATCGGGCGTCGAGATCTGGGTCGAAGTCCACGGCAGGGATTCCAGCAAGCCATCCCGCATGGCCGGAATGATGAAGGCCGCCGATCATCCGAACGTCGGCATCTGCTGGAACTCGAACCAGGAAGATCTCACCGACGGATCCGCGAAGGAAGGCTTCAACCTGCTCAAACCGTGGCTCCGCAACGCTCATATCAACGAGCTCTGGAAGCCCGAATACCCGTGGAGCGATGTCTTTACGATGATGAAGGCCGCCGGTTACAACCGCTACACGCTGGCCGAGATCCCCGAGACATCCGATCCGATCAGACTCATGCGGTATTACCGGGCGCTCTGGCTGGCTCAGGTCGGATGACGATTCATCAGCCGGCCTCGGCGTCCCGCTTTTCAGATTTCACCGGACGCTTCTCGGTATGCTCGGGGAAGAATCTGTTCAGAACTCTGTAACCGAGCAGGAAGAGGAGCGTCCAGCCGAAGGCCAGCGGGATCCGAGTGTCGGCCTTGACCAGCAGATAGTAATGAACGACTCCGGCGATCGCGGCAAGATAGACCAGCCGGTGCAGCCTGTTCCAGTTGCGCCCTCCGAGCTTCCTGACCATCGCATTGGTCGACGTCACCGCCAGCGGCACCATGACCAGAAAGCCGAACATCCCGAGGAAGATGAACGGACGCTTGAGCGTGTCCTCGACGATCGCGTTAACTGAAAACCATTTGTCGAACCAGACGTAACACAACAGGTGCAGCGCTCCGTAAAAGAATGCGTAGAGCCCCGCCATCCGCCGCGCTTTGATCAGAAACGGCAGACCGAGCAGCTTCCGAACCGGCGTCACCGCCAGCGTCACCAGCAGAAAGAGCAGCGTCATGATCCCCGTCGTATGAGTCACGAACTCCAGCGGGTTTGTTCCGAGCCGATGGTTGTACCCGTCCCAGGCCATCATCGCCAGCGGAACCGCACCGTTTACCAGGATCAGCAGTTTTGCGAATTTGATATTTGTCATGGTTAAAGTAGGCAGCAGGCAGTAAAGGATGCGCGGAAATGTTAAATCCGCTATCAGGCTTTGAAAAAGCCAACTTTAATGAAAAGAACTGCCTGCCGCCTGCTGCCTAATAATTCCTCTTCAAATCCATACCTTTATAAAGATGGGCTACCTGTTCGCCGTAGCCGTTGA
>CALBSU010000344.1 GCA_937967285.1 uncultured Acidobacteriota bacterium | reverse complement strand
TCTTCCTGATCGTCAACGCCGCGCTCGCGCTGATCGGCGGCATCGCCCTGCTGGTCGCATCCTTCGGGATTTCAAACACGATGATCATGTCGATCCGCGAACGGACCCGCGAGATCGGCGTCATGAAGGCGATCGGAGGTTCCGACGGCGAGATCATGAAGATCTTCTTCATCGAGGCCAGCCTGATCGGACTGTTCGGAGGAGTTATCGGAGTCCTCTGCGGCTGGGGAATCGACCGCATCGCCAATCTCCTCGCCAATCGCTGGATAGTGCAGCAGGCCGGCCAGGCCATGAGGCATGTCGATTTCTTCCTCATCCCCTGGTATCTCTCCGGCGGCGCGATCCTCTTCGCCGTTGTGGTCAGTCTGGTCGCCGCGATCTATCCGGCTCTCAGCGCCGCCCGCGTCGATCCGATCAAGGCCCTGCGGTACGAGTAGACTGCTCTACCGGCTCCGCGCCAGTTCGGCGCGCAGGAAGAAACTGCCCTCGGTGACGACCTTTTCGCCCTCGCTCAGTCCGCTCAGCACGCGGTAGTATCCGTTGTCTCCCTCCTCGAACTGCACGCGTCGCAACTGAAAACGGCCTTCTCCGCCACTGACGAAGACGACCTGATCGCTGCCGACAGTCTGGACCGCGGCTTTCGGAACGGCGAGAGCCTGCACCGACGAGCCGGTATTGACGAAGGCGTCGACGAACATGCCGAGCTTGAGCATCTGCCCCGGATTTGGGACCTCGATCCTCACCTTCGCCGTCCTGGTCTGTGCATCCACGATCGGATCGACATACGAGATCGTTCCGCGGAATGTCCTGCCGGGGTACGAGGGCGTGGTGATCGTGACCACGGTGCCGAGTCTGAGGATTCCGAAATCCTTCTCGTAGACGTTGGCGATGACCCAGACAGTCGAAAGGTTCGTCACATCGAACAGCTTGTCCCGCATCGTGATCACCTGACCGACATTTATTCCCCGCGCCGTGATGATGCCGGAGACGGGAGAATGAACGGGGACCTCCGAGCGGACCTGCGTGGCGCTCTTGAGCGCAAGAATCTCCTGCTCGGTCAGCCCGTAAAGCAGCATCCGCTCACGCAGCGAGGCGTGTTCGGCATGATGTTCCCGCAGTTTCGAGACGACCTCTTCGAGCTCCTGTTTGCTGACCGCGCCGATGTCCGCCAGCTTCTCGAAGCGCTTGGCCTGGGTCACGTGAAACTGCAGGTTGGCATCGACCGAGAGATACTTCATCTGCGCTTCGGCCAGCTCGTCGCTGTGGATCGTGGCCAGGATCTGGCCCTCACTGATCGCCTGGCCGAGTTCAGCCCTGACGCTGGTGATCCGTCCGCCGACCAGCGGCATGACGGGAGTTTCGCGGTAGGCGTTGGGCTGGACTGTGCCCGTCGTCCTGAGCTGTTCGGCGAGCGGCTGTCGCGTCACCTCTGCGTATTCGATGCGGATTCGCGAGAGCATCTCGGGCGGCAGGCTGAGGTCGGCCGGCATCCCGGCAGCCGGCGCTCCGGGAACGGGGGCTCCGCCCGTCGTCCCTTCGACGCGCGGCACCGCCCTTCCCACTGAGGCCTCGCCGCCGCTCCGGACCATTCGGAATGCGAGGATGGCCAGGACCACCGCCAGTACCGCGATCGCGGCGATCAGCGGTCCCCGGCGCATTTTGAGCCCCGGCGACTTCTTCTTCTTCGGTCGTTCTTCGATCTGATTCTCTTCCTGGTTGCTCATGATTGGTTCTTCACTTCAGGGTTCCGTTGATCGTTCGCGCCAGTTCGACATGCGCGGCGAAATATTCCTTGAGAGCTTCGTTGTGATCGATCTGCAGTTCGACCAGCCGCTGCTGTTCCATCAGCACGTCGGTCAGGCGGGCGTGCCCGAGATCGAAGCTCGATTGCTGGATGCGGAAGTTGGTCTCTGCGGCGGCGAGTAGTTCGTCAGTGTAGGTGCCGAGCACGCGCTCCGCGCCGCGGACCATCTCATAAGCCGCCGAGACCTCGCGCCGGACGACCGATTCCAGAAATTCCCGTCGCGAACGCGCCGCTGAGAGAGCGGCGACCGCGGCCTCGATCGATCCCTGGTTGCGGTTGCGCGTCGGCAGCATGATCCTGACGCCGCCGCGGACCATTCTCATGTTCATCTGGACGGGCACGAGCTGGCCCGACTCGTTGAATCCCGACTGGTCGAACCGCCAGCGCTGGATGCCGAATTCTCCGAAGACGCTGAGGTCGAGTTTCCCCTCCGCCTCGGCCATTGCGATCATGGCTTCGGCCACCTTTTCGGATGCGCGCGCGGCCTGCAGATCAGGCCGACTGCTGAGCGCCTGTTCGATCAACTGCTCGCGGGTCTGCGACAGTGGACGGGAGACGAACTCATCCCGCAGCGTGACGCCATCGTCCATGCCCAGAAGCAGTTTCAGCTCCTCTATCCTGACGGCGAGCCGGCTGGCGATCGCGACCCGGCGCGCCTCGATCCGCCCCAGTTCGACGCTCTGCTGGCTCTGTTCCAGCCGCGGTCCGACCCCCTCCTCGACACGGGCTTTGACCAGCGCGAAAGACTCACGGTTCAGTTTGAGCAGGCCCTCGAGGAGTTCAAGCTGGCGCGCCGTCTCGACGACCTCGCCGTATTTCATCCGCACCTCGGCGGTCAGCTTCCGCTCGCTCTCCGCGACCTCAAGGCGCATCCGCTCGAGTTCGGCTTCAGCGACGTCGATTCGCCTTTTGCGGCGTCCCGGTTCGAGCGGTAGCTCCACTCCGACTGAGAAATTCTGCATCGCCGTATCATTGACGCTCGCTGTGCCTGATGTGTCGAGCATCGGATTCGCCTTCAGACCGGCCTGACGCAGCTTGCCTGCAGCCTCGTCGATTCCCTTGCGGTCGGCCTGCAGTCCCTTGTTGTTGGCCAGCGCGTATCGAACCGCCTCCTCGACGCTCATCCCGTCGGCTTTGAGGCTCTGAGCGCCGGCGATCGGCGCCATGCATATTAATAAGATAATCGCGTTTACAGCTTGTCGCATATCATTCCTGTCCGCTTGCGGTTGATTTGATCTTTCTCTGTCGCAGCCAGTAAAAGATGACCGGCGTGACGACCAGGACGTGGAGCAGGGAACTGACCATTCCGCCGATGACCGGCGTGGCGAGCGGTTTCATGACCTCCGAGCCGGCGCGGCTGCTCCACATGATCGGAAGCAGGCTGGCGACCGTGGTCGAGACGGTCATGACCTTCGGACGCAGCCTGAGCAGCGCGCCGTCGATCACCGCCTGCCTGAGGTCTCCGCGCGTCATCTCGCGTCCGCCCAGTTCCTCACGTTTACGTTCGACCGCCTCTTCGAGGTAGATGACCATGACAACGCCGGTCTGGACCGCCGTGCCGAAGAGCGCGATGAAGCCGACCCAGACCGCGACCGAGAGGTTGTAGCCGAGCGCGTAGAGCAGATAGACGCCGCCGGTCAGCGCGAACGGGACGGCCATCAGCACGTGCGCCGCTTCGAGCACCGAGTTGTAGGTCAGATAAAGCAGGATGAAGATGATCACCAGCACCGCGGGCACGACCAGTTGCAGGCGCTGCCGGGCGCGGATCTGATTTTCATACTGGCCGCTCCACTGGAAGAAATAGCCGGGCGGGAGCGTGACCTTTTCGCTGATCACCTCCTTCGCCTGATCGACGAAGGTCCCGATGTCGCGGCCCCTGACGTTGAGCAGAACCGTCGCCCTGAGCAGTCCGTTCTCGCTCGAGATCATAAACGGCCCGCTCTCCTCGCGGATGTCGGCGAGCTGACCGAGCGGGATCTTCTTCTCGCCGACCAGCACGTTGCGGATCTGCTGCGGGCCGCTACGGAATTCAGGGTTGTACCTGACTCGGACGGGGAAGCGTTGTCGCCCCTCGATCGTCATGCTCAGATTGGTCTCGCCGATCGCCTTCTCGACCGCATCCTGAACCTCGCCGACTCCGATCCCGAAGCGGGCGGCCGCCTCGCGATTGACCTTGATGTTCAGGTACGGAGCTCCGGCGATCTGTTCGGGATAGACATCGGTCGCTCCCTGAACGCCGCGCAGCACCTCTGCCGCCGCCTGCGCGCGCACTTCGAGAACCTTCAAATCGCTGCCGAAGATCTTCAGTCCGACCTGCGTCCTGATGCCCGTCGCCAGCATGTCGATCCGGTTCCGGATCGGCTGAGTCCAGATATTTGTCACGCCCGGCATGCTGACCGCGGCATCCAGCTCGTTGACCAGCTTCTCCGGCGTCATTCCCTCACGCCACTGATCGCGCGGCTTGAGGTGAATCACCGATTCGATCATGTTGATCGGCGACGGATCGGTCGAGGTCTCGGCCCGCCCGGGCTTGCCGACCACCCACTCGACCTCCGGGAACTTTTTGATGATCTCGTCCTGCCGCCGCGTGATCTCGAGCGCCTGCGGCAGCGAGACGCTGGTGTCCGTGACCGGCATGAAGAGCAGATCTCCCTCGTCGAGCGGAGGCATGAACTCCTTGCCGAGAATATGCATCCTGTCGAAGAGCGCTGAAATCACCGGCACGTTCGCTCTGCGGGCCGCCGGCAGCCACTCAGGCGTCAGGACCAGCAGCACCGCCACCCCGAAGAGCAGCAGCGCCACCCCGATCGTCATCAGCCGATGCCCGAGGGCCCAGCCGAGGACCGGCCTGTAGATCGACTGCAGCGCCCGCATAACCCGGTTGTCCTCTTCCTTGTGGAATTTTCCTCCGAGCAGCAGCGTGCAGAGCACCGGCACCAGAGTGATCGCGATGAGGGTCGATGCCACCAGCGCGAAGGTCTTGGTGAAAGCCAGCGGGTGGAAGAGCTTGCCCTCCTGACCCGTCAGCGCGAAGACCGGGATGAAGGCCAGAATGATGATCGCCATCGAGAAGAAGACCGGCCGTCCGACCAGCTTCGTCGCATCGAGCACCGTCTCCCAGACCAGCCTCCGGTCCTTCGGATCGACTTTTCGTTTCTCGAGATAGCGGAAACAGTTTTCGGTCACGACGATCCCCGAATCGACCAGCACGCCGATCGCGATCGCGATCCCGGCCAGCGACATCAGGTTCGACGAGATCCCGAAATACCGCATCATCAGAAACGACATGAGCACTGCCAGCGGCAGCGGTATCGTCACGATCAGAATCGAACGGAAGTGGAAGAGGAAAACCACATGCGCCAGAGTGACCAGCAGGATCTCCTCGATCAGCGCCACTCTCAGCGTGTCGGTCGCGCGGTTGATCAGTTCCGTGCGATCGTAGAAGGGAACGATCCGCACTCCCGCCGGCAACCCCGTCTTCAGTTCCTCGATCTTCGCCTTGACCCCGTCGATGACCGTCAGCGTGTCGACTCCGTACCGGGCGACCACCACGCCGCCGACGGCCTCGCGGCCGTTCTTGTCCAGCGCGCCCTGGCGGAACGCTCCGTCGATCTTCACATCGGCCACATTGCGGACGAAGATCGGAGTCCCCGCACGCTCCGCGATGACGATGTCGGCGATATCCCGCGTCGATTCGATCAGACCCAGGCCGCGGACCACCGTCCACGTCCCGTTCGCCTCGATCACATTACCGCCGACATTCGAATTGCTCTTCTCGACCGCGGTCACGACAGCGCTCAGCGGCAGGTCGTACTGCCGCAGCCGGTTCGGGTCGACGTCGATCTGGTACTGCTGCACCCACCCGCCGACGCTGCCGACCTCCGCCACTCCCGGCACCGCATTGAGCTGGTACCTGACGAACCAGTCCTGAATCGAACGCAGCTCGATCAGGCTGTGCTTGTCGCTCTCGATCGTGTACCAGAAGATCTGCCCGACGCCGGTCGCATCCGGGCCGAGAGTCGGCGTAATCCCCGCCGGCAATTGCCCCGCGATCAGCGTCAACCGCTCGAGCACGCGCGTCCGCGCAAAGTAGAGGTCGACATCGTCCTCGAAGATCACGCTGACCATCGAGAATCCGAATGCCGACTGCGACCTGACCACCTTCACCCCGGCCAGTCCCTGCAGATTGACCGTCAGCGGATAGGTGACCTGATCCTCGACCTCCTGCGGACTGCGCCCCGGCCAGTCGGTGAAGACGATCACCTGGTTCTCGCTCAGATCCGGGATCGCATCGATCGGCGTCGTCAGCAGCGCCCAGTAACCCAGACCGGCCAGCCCGAGATACGCGGCCACGATCAGAAACCGGTTTTTGAGCGAGAACTCGATGATTCGATTGATCATGTTATTTCGCGTTGATCGTGAAGGTCGTCTGCCCCTCGCCCGCAGGCCCCTTGAAGCTCAGTTTCGTCTGCCAGGTCCCCTTCATCTCGAGCCTCGTCTGCCCGCGATAGACGCCCGGTGTTCCCGTCGTCGTCAACGACGCATCATTCTTCATGTACGGCATGCTGCCCATCGCCGGCATGTCGAAGAAGAGCGTGATCGCTCCGACATCGACCGTCTGACCCGCCGCGTTCGCGAACTCGAGCGTGAACTCGTTCTCGCCTTCGCGCAGCTCGCCTCGCGCGTTTCTCAATGTCACCGTCAGTTCGCCCGCCTTGCTAGTCGCGATGACCGCGCCCGTGGGGGCGCTCTCCGTGCCCGATGAGCAGGCAGTCAGAATTCCAAGTAGTGCTGTTATCAATATCAATGTCGCTATTCGCATGTGATTTGTCTCCGGTAAAAAGTGCTGTTTGGGCGCCGGGCGCTCCGCTAGTTGACCTGGATCTTGCCGCCAACCATCTTCATCGAGCAGGTGAAGTCGATCTCCTCCGACTTGTCGGGAGTGAACTCGACCACGACCTCCTGGTTCATCGGGAGGTCCTTCTTGATCTTGTATTTCGGGATGATGATCTCGGTCGCGCAGGTCGCCTCGAATTTGCGGATGAAGGTGATCCGCGCCGGAATACCGCGCCTCAGTTTCAGTTTTTCCGGCTGATAACCGTTCGCCGTCAGCGTGACGGTGTGGGTCTGGATCTTCTCCCTCTTCTTCCCGGCTTTCTGCCCGAAGGCAGGCGTTGCGATGATTGCGATGGCCATCAGAGCCATCAAAAGTTTGCTGAACATCCTGTCTGCTTCCTCCTCAGGATCGTCGCATGGGCGTGAATTCGCATCCGGATCCGCCGGCGCGGCAACTCGCACACGCAGTTCGACTTATCTTTTGTAATGTAGGGTTAAAGCGCGATCGGCTCCTCGGTCTTGGAGCCTGCAGGAGTGTTTCAGATTCTGAAGCAGTTGATCTGGAGGTAGGTGTCTCCCCGGTCCGGTATCAGAGGCGGTCTCGGATTGCGGGCCGCTCTCGATCGGCTGTTCGGGACGAGATCGTAATGAATGGCGTATGAAAGCGAATCGCCGGCGGTCTGACGGCTCTCGGGAGGCGCCGCATCGTGCGACGGGCGGCGCTCGACGGTGCACGCGCACAACTCGAAACAGACGTCGGCTGTCCCGATCGTCGTTTCATCCATCGGCATCGTGCATTCCGATTCCACGATGCAGCATTCCATCCCGCTCTCGATATGACAGATCTGCGCAGCCATCGCCGTCGCGGGCAGTGCAG
>CALBSU010000343.1 GCA_937967285.1 uncultured Acidobacteriota bacterium | reverse complement strand
GTGCACTTGCGGTTGATGTAGAGATTGCCGACGTGGAAGTCGCGTTTGGCGATCTCGATCCGCTGCCGGTTGGACGAGTAGAAGGCGCCGGTCAGGCCGTAGATCGTATTGTTGGCGATGCCGAGGGCCTCCTCGAAGTTCTTCGCTTTGATGCAGGCCAGGACGGGGCCGAAGATCTCCTCCTGCGAGATTTTGGCCTTCGGATCGACGTCGGCGATGACGGTCGGCGGGATGAAATATCCCTCGCCGGCCATTTCGTGCGTCCCGCCTCCGGCGATGACGCGCCCTTCGTTCTTTCCGATCTCGATGTACTGATTGATCTTCTTGAATGCCCTTTCGCTCGAGACGGGGCCGGTGAAGTTCGAGACATCAGTGACCGGGCCGACGGTCAGTGTCTTGGTCCGGGCGGCGATCTTTTCGAGCAGTTGATCGTAGACATCTTCGACGATCACGGCGCGCGAGCAGGCCGAGCACTTCTGGCCGGAGTATCCGAACGCCGCGGCGACGATGCCGGCCGCGGCTTCGTCGAGGTCTGCCGTCTCATCGACGACGATCGTATCCTTGCCGCCCATCTCAGCGACGACGCGCTTGATCCAGATCTGGCCCTCACGCGGTTTGGCTGCCAGTTCATTGATTCTCAGACCGACGTTCATCGATCCGGTGAACGAGATGAAGCGCGTCCGGGGATGCTCGACCATGAACTCGCCGACAACGGGGCCGTCGCCCGGCATGAAGTTGATGACTCCGGGCGGGAGCGAGATCTCTTCCATCAGTTCGATGAATTTTGCGGCGATGACCGGGCTGTCGTGGGACGGTTTGATAATGACAGTGTTGCCGGTCACGATCGCCGCCGTCGCCATGCCGGCCATGATCGCGAGCGGGAAGTTCCAGGGCGGGATGACGATGCCGACTCCGAGCGGGATGTATTTGACCTCGTTGACCTCGAACGGCAGCGGAGAAGGCGTCAGCGGCTGCGGCCCGTCGTATCGCAGAGCCTGCCGAGCGTAGAACTCCATGAAGTCGATGGCTTCGGAGGTGTCGGCCTCGGCCTCGGCCCACGACTTGCCGACCTCGTAAACCATCCAGGCGTTGAATTCATTCTTGCGGCGGCGCATCTTCGCGGCGGCTTGAAAGAGGTAGTTGGCGCGCTGTTCGGCAGGGACGTGCTGCCAGGTCTCGAAGGCTTTCCACGCCGTATCGAGAGCCTTTTCGGCCAGTTCGCGCGTTCCGTGATGGATGCGCCCGACCACCTGCGAGAACTTCGACGGATTGACCGAGTCGTGCAGATCGCCGGTCTTGTATCGTTCGCCGCCGATGATGATCGGATACTCGCGTCCGAGCTGGCCTTCGACGTCAGCCAGCGCCTTGAGCATCGCCTGCGCGTTGCTTTCGTCCGAGAAATCTGCGAATGGTTCGTTGCGGAATGGCTCCAGGTTGATCATGTGGATAATTTCCTTTGGGATATGAATTTGACCGACTTTTAAGCAACGATGCTATCAATCGGACTGTTCAAGATCAAGCTCGGCGATGGTTGCGCCCGGTCCGCCGGCATCCGGCGGAGCGTCGCGATAGCCCGTCACGAAAGGCGTCCGTTCGAGGACTCCGCGGACGATCTCTCGCTGGACGCCGATCCCCCTGCCGTGAATGATCCTGACGAACCGGAAACCGCGGTCGCGCGCTTCGCGCAGATACTCCTCGACCACGGCTTTCACCTGCCGGGGAGGGATCGAGTGAAGGTCGAAGACATCGCGAATCTCGATCCGCACCGGTTCATCGAACGGATCCTCGAAATCATCGAATTCATCCTGCGATCCGCTCATTTCACCGCCCGGTATTCCGCCCGACGACGCGCGGCGTAATGACGATACTCGCGCGAGCGACCGAGCTCTGCGCTCAGTGCTTCGAGATCCAGTCGCCTCAGCAGTTCGATCGTCAGCGGGCGCTTGTCAGACCAGAAGATCATCGACTCGAGGAACTCCCGCGCCGGCTCCGAATTCAGTATTTCCGCGATGAAGCGGGCCTCCGCAGCCGATTCGCACGGCAGGAAATTGACCGTGTCATCGAAGACGACGGGTTTTTTCCGGTACGGGCTGACGGCTCGAAAGTCCAGCTTCTTGCCGAGGGCAGAAATGGCGACCTTCCATCCGGCGAACGAGTAATCTCCGACGCCGAAGATTGAATATCTCGGGCGACCGCGATAGATGCTGCTCCGGCGCGCATCCAGCCGCTCGCGGTGCGATTCGAGATATCGCCAGGTGAGCGGAGCGATCCTGCCGATCGATGCTGTCTCCTCCCCGATCCGCCGCTGCGTGACGATCAGATATTTCCGGCGGGCCCGGCCGCCGGTCAAATCCGAGCTTTTGAGAAGCGGATAGAGGAAAGTCTCCTCGATCTCGATGTTTTCGCCCAGGCCGTTTTTTAAGATCGCGTCGCTCATCTCCAGTTCCATGACAGCCGAGCAGTCGTGCTTGATCCCGGACCTCCACGGATAATTCTCGTCCCGCCCGTTGAGGATACGCATTTTTTCGTAGGCTTCCGTATCCGGGATGACAAATCCGTCAATAAATCCGATGGTCCGGGAATGTCTTTCGGCGTCGAGAGATGGAAAGACGCGGCATTCGAAGGCGGCGGCTCCCGGCCGGACTTCGATCGTCAGGAAACAGGCATCGACGGAAACGCCGAACTCGGCTCTGGCGTCGATCAGGTACATGCTCGCGCGGCTGATCGGGATGGCGCGGTCGCGCGCCTGCCGCAGCACCTTGCGGGCGACGGCCGTCTTGCAGAGGACTCCCGTCGCGCCCTCGGAACCGGCGATCCAGTCGAGATATTTGAGGATCATCCATTCCGAGATGTCGAAGTTGCTCTTCCCGGTCAGCGCATCGAGCCCGCGCAAATTCAGGTCGTTCGATTTTCCGGGCAGATTATCGCCGCCGATCGTTCCGAGTTCGGAATTGGTCACCCAGGGAGGATTGCCGATTACCAGGATCGGCCGCGGGAGGTTCGCGATCAGCCGTTCCCAATCGAGCTCAAAGAAATCGCCCCGGATCAGGACGGCCCTGCCTCCGTCGGCCGCCAGTCGTCGCCTTGCTGCACTCAGATGATCTTTGTTGATGTCGGCGCCGATCAGACTGGATGCGCCGGGGAAGGCTTTCATTGCGGCCGAAAGGAAGGCGCCGGTTCCGCATGTCGGTTCGATGATCGAGCGGGGCGAGATTTCGCGGAGGCGGGCGATCGCGTTCCTCGCCAGCGACGGCGGGGTCTGAAAGTCGCCGAAATTCCTTTCGGTGGATTTACTCACCTGCCGATTAGTTGGCATGTCAAAAGCGGCGCCCGCAGGCGCCGCACTCCGGAAAATCAGAGAGCCGCTTCGAGCGCGGCCTTCATCTGCGGGACGCTGATGACCGGATGGAATCCGACGAAATGATTGCGGACCGTGCCGTCGCGCCCGATGATCAGAGTCTGCGGGATGCCTCCGCGGCCGTTCATCAGGCCGCCGTAGAGCGGGCTGTTGATCCAGCCGATCTGGTAGTTGATCTTGAACTCCTCGGTGAAGGACTTGACCAGGTCGGCATCGGTCTCGGGGTTTTCGGTCGTCAGTCCGATCACCTCGACCCCCTTGCTCTTGTATGCTCTGGCCATTTCGATGAGGTGCGGGATCTCCTGACGGCAGGGGCCGCACCAGGTCGCCCAGATGTCGACTATCAGCACCTTGCCCTTGTAATCCGCCAGTTTCTTCGATTTGCCGTTGATCAGTTTGAAGCTGGCCTGCCTGACGGCGTCGGGAAGCGCGCGAGGCGTCGACGGATTGGCCGGCGCAGGCCGCGAGACCATCGGTCCGGCGGGTGTCGCTGAAGGGCGGCTGACCGTGACCGGTTCCGACGAGTCGGCCAGATCGTCGGTCACCGAAGAATCGCGATCCGGCAGCAGCGCCGAGGCGATCGCTCCCACCAGAATAATCAGACCGACCATCAACCCGATGTTGGCCGGTCTCCAGAATGAACTATTGCCTGTTTCTGCGTTATTGCTCATATTTCGTAATCTGTCCTTCGCGTCATCTGACGGGCGGAGCACAATGATAACCGATAATCGATATTTCTTCAGCCGGGGCGCCAAAGAGGTTTAGAATAGAGGCAGTCGGGCCGCCGGGCAAGCGGGCGATCAGCGGATCGGGAAAGAAAAGGAGACGGGTATGAGAAGAATCGGCGTATTGACCAGCGGCGGAGACGCTCCGGGGATGAACGCGGCGATTCGCGCGGTGACGCGAACGGCGCTCGATCAGGGAATAGAAGTATTCGGAATCAAACAGGGATTCTCGGGGCTGATTGCCGGCCACATCGAGCAGCTCAATGCGCGGTCGGTCGGTGGAATCATTCAGCATGCCGGGACGATGCTCGGCAGCACGCGGTGTCAGGAGTTCAAGACCGAAGAAGGCCAGAGCGCCGCGCTGCGCCAGCTCTCGCGCCATAACATCCACGGGCTGGTGGTGATCGGCGGCAACGGGACGCAGACCGGGTCGTATGCATTGTGGCGCAAGGGATTTCCCGTGGTCGGCATCGCCTCGACCATCGACAATGATCTGTGCGGTACCGACATCACGATCGGAGTCGACACCGCGCTCAATGTCGCGCTCGAAGCGATCGGTCGC
>CALBSU010000342.1 GCA_937967285.1 uncultured Acidobacteriota bacterium | reverse complement strand
CGTATCACGCGCACGCGGGGCGCGTGCGCACCCGACCTTTACCCCTGAAGGTCATTGGTGTAAATTACCCGCACGTTTATACCGATGCCGTAGAAGTAACGAACGGTCGCAGTTCCTGAACCAGAAACGCTTCGATATTGTCCATATTTACTACTTATCGGTTCAGGAGGCCGGGAATGAAACACCTTACCAGCTACGGAGCGATCTGCCTGATCGTTCTCGGATCATTGTTCCTGATGCGAGGAACGAGCCGGGCAACGATAAACGGCCCGTCAGGAATGACCTTCAGCAAGGACGTCGCGCCGATCATCCAGAAGAACTGCCAGATCTGTCACAGACCGGGCGAGGTCGCGCCGATGTCGTTCATGAGTTACAAGGAAGTGCGACCGTGGGCTAAATCGATTCGTGAAAAAGTGGTTTCGAGGGAGATGCCTCCGTGGTTCGCCGATCCTCATTACGGCGAGTTCTCGAACGATTGTCGTTTGACTCAAAAAGAGATCGACACAATCGTCACCTGGATCGACGAAGGCGCAAAGGAAGGCAATCCGGCCGACATGCCTCCCAATCCCGGATTCGTGACCGGCTGGCAGATCGGAAAACCTGACGTCGTGCTCTCGATGACCGAGGAGTTCCAGGTCCCCGCCGAGGGCGAAGTGGCCTACAAATACTTCGCCGTCCCGACCAATTTCACTGAAGACAAGTATGTCCAGTTTGCCGAGATCCGTCAGGGAAATCGCGCGCTTGTGCACCACATCATAGTGGATGTCAGGTATCCGGAGCACGGCGATCTACCGGCAGCCGGCCAGCTCACACCGGAACAATTGCAGGCCTCGCGCAGTCGCAGCAGCAACGGCGACCGACCGGCGGACTCCGACGGCAGGCTGGTCGGATGGGCCCCCGGCGAAGCGCCGCTTATGCTCAGGCCCGGTCAGGCAAAACTGGTCAAGAAAGGCTCGGTCCTGATATTTCAGGTCCACTACACGACCAACGGAACAGCCGGCACCGATCGCAGCAGCGTCGGACTGAAATTCTCACGAGTCCCGGTCGAAAAGCGCGTCATCACGGCCGGCGCCGTCGGACGCAATCTGGCAATCCCTCCGGGCGATCCCAATTACGAAGTGACATCATCCTTCACTTTCAAGGAGGACAGTCACATCGACAGCCTGCATCCGCACATGCACATGCGCGGGAAGGACTTTATGTATCGCCTGGTATACCCGGACGGCACGTCGAAGGTTCTGCTTTCGGTTCCGAAATGGGACTTCAACTGGCAGTTGACCTATGTCTTCAAGGAAGAGGTCGCCGCGCCCGCCGGCAGTAAACTCGAGTGTGTAGCACACTATGATAATTCTGCCAAAAACAGGTTCAATCCCGATCCGACGAAGCTGGTCAAATGGGGCCAACAGACCTGGGATGAGATGATGATCGGGTACCTCGACTATACGCTGGACAAACAGGACCTGCGCAGAAATCAACCGCAAGCCGCTTCCAGATGACAGGTTTAAGGAGTGAAGCCATGAAACGATCATTCGTAATAATAGTGGCGGTACTTTTGATCGGGACAGCCACGATTGTTGAGCGGGAAGAGGCGGCCGGAGTTACCTTCACCCGGGACGTGGCTCCGATCATCTTCAACAAATGCGCGAGCTGCCACAGGCCGGGCGAAGTGGCGCCGATGCCGCTGACCTCATACCTGGAAGTGCGACCGTGGGCTAAAGCGATCCGCGAAGAGGTGATCGAAAAGACGATGCCGCCGTGGTTCGCCGATCCGCATACCTCGACACTCAAATTCAGCAATGATCGACGGCTGAGTCCGGAAGAGGTCAAAACGATCATCGACTGGGTGGATGCGGGATCTCCGAAGGGCGACGACAAGGACCTGCCGAACATGCCGAATTACACTCCCGGGTGGACCTTCGGAGAGCCGGATCTGGTAATCGAGATGCCGGTCGATTTCGAGGTTCCGGCAGAGGGCGAACTGCCGATGCAGAACTTTTACGTCCCGGTTCCGTTCAACGATGAGCGCTGGGTCGAGAAGGTCGAACTGCGCCCGGGCAATCCGGCCGTCGTTCATCATTCGATCGCCAATGTCACCAGCCTTCCGGAAGGAACGAAGATCGTCGA
>CALBSU010000341.1 GCA_937967285.1 uncultured Acidobacteriota bacterium | reverse complement strand
TTGCATCCCGCCGCCTGATCGAGCGTCGTCGAGCAGTTGCCCTCAGGCGCCTCGAATGTGTAGTTCCGGATCACCGACGGATCGACGGTTCCCGCCGGCGCGTCGATGAGCTGCGTCGGATTGGCCGGATCCTGGACCTTGGCCACTACGTTTCGCGTCGAAAGGAATGAATCCGACGGGACGACCGGCGAGATTGAACGGAAGTTGTAACCGCGAATGTCGTTCTCTCCGCCGAGGAAGAAGCGCTCGAAAATCGGAATGCCGCCGACGAACGAGAGCGATCGGGTATCGAATGGCTTGCCGAAGGTCCTGATGTGATCTCCGCGGAAGCGCATGGCCAGGACGTGCGGCTTCTCCGATCTCTTCTTGAAGACCGGCAGGAAGAGCTGGTATTCGAGAGACGGCGCGAAGGTGTTGACGTCCCCGCCGAGTATGCCGCCGGCCAGCGACAGCCCGAGGAAGAGGCTCTGCCCGCGCGTCGGATCGAGGAACGCGTTCTTGGTGTTGTAAAAGATCGACGGAGTGATCCGGCTGGTGATGATCCGCGGCTGCGTGAAGGTGACCGGAATGTCGTTGGCCGGGTCGCCGTCGCGGTTGACGTTCGGATCGATGATGCTGTTGCCGGTCAGCGAATACGAAACACCGAGGCGCGTGAACTGCGAGAACTTTCTGAATCGCCGGGTGAAGAGCTGGAGCGGTCCGGACATGCTGACCGTTCCGCCGATCGTCCGCTGCGTGAAGAGCGTGTCGGCGTCGATCGATGAGAGCCCGAAGAAGCTCGACTGCAGGATCTGCGACGCGTTCGAGAAGTTGAAACCCTGGCCGACGAACTGCGCCCTCTGCGCGAAGACCTGTAAGCCGAGACTGATCGGCCTGCCGAGCAGGTACGGCTCCGTGAATCCGAAGCTGAAGAAGACCTGACGGTTTCCGCCGGAGACGGCCAGGCTCAGGCTCTCGCCGTATCCGAGCAGGTTGTTGGTCGAATACTCGATGCCGAAGAAGCTGCCCGCGAAACCGGAGACGCCGCCGTTGAGCTGAATCTGCTGGCGGCCGCGCTCCTTGACCTGAAGGTCGATGTCGACCGTCTGGTTGCGCTCGTCGGTGCGTGTGATCGCGTCCTTGTCCTTGACCTCCTCGAACAGTCCGAGCTGATTGAGCCGGAGGATCGAGAGATCCCAGAACCGCTTGTTGTACGGATCGCCCTCGTTGATCAGCACCTCGCGCCGCAGAACCACGTCGCGCGTGCTGGTGTTGCCGATGAACTCGAGCCGCCGCATCGTGAACTGACGGCCCTCGTCGACCTCGAGCGTGATCTCGACGTCGCCCTCTTCGTCCGTCCGGTCGACGAATTTCGGAATGAACGCGACATCGGCCTGGATGTAGCCCTGTGTGCCGTAGAGGTCCTTGACTCCCTTGTAGACGTTCTCCTGGATCTTCTTGGCGTCGACCCAGTCGCCCTCGGTGAGGCCGGAAACGGCTTTGACGACGCCCGGCTGGAAGATCGTCACGCCCTTCTCCTCGACCTTCGAGATCTTGTACCTGCGGCCGACCTCGATCGGGATGGTGATCCTCAGTCCCGGTCCGCTCTTGCGGAAGAAGGGAAGGGGCAATCCGCTGCTGATCTTGCCGACGTCCTCAACCTCCGGCTCGCCGAGCTTGGCCTGCAGATACCCGCGGGTTCCGAGGAAGAACCTCACCCGCTCGAGATCATCGAGCAGCTTGTCCTTGAAATAGATGTCCTTGGAGGTGAAGGTCGAGAGGAATCCCGACTCCTTGACCAGTTTCATCGCCCCGCGAAGTTTACGCTGCGAGAATCCGTCCCGGTCGCCGGTGAAGGCGATCTCCTTGACCCTCACGCGCGGCCCTTCCTCGACGCTGAAGACGAGCGCCACGGCAGTCGCAGAGATGTCCTCGACCTCGATCTCGACCTTCGCGTCGGGATGGCCTTTCTCGGCCAGCAGCTCGCGCAGGACCAGCCGTGCCCCGTTGGCCTTGGCCGGATCGAACTGCGACTCCTTGCTGACCTGAACCCGCCGCTCCTTGAACCGCGTCAGGACTTCGCTCTCGGTCGCCGATTTCAGCCCCTCATACTGCAGGTCGCGGATGATCGGATACTCCTTGACCTGGAAGATGATGATCTTCCCGCCGCGGGGGCCGTCCTCGACGAAGAGCTTGGTGGCCAGAGGATCGAACAGACCCATCTGCAGGATAGCCTGCAGATCGCGCTGGGCCAGACTCAGGTCGAATCTGTCCTGCGGTTTGCTCTGGACATAATAGAGGATGGATTCCCGCGGAATACGGCGGTTCCCTCTGATCTCGACGTCCTCGACGAACGATTCCTGTCCGCCCTGGCCCGGCTGCTGCTGCGCAAAGGCTGGTTGGGTGATGAGTATGATTGCCGTTATAAATGCGCCTGCCAGTATGGTAATGCGCCTTATCATGAAGCCTCTCCTGCTGTACTTTGTCTGATCGTCGAAGTTAGTCGCGGCCCTGCGCGCATAATCCCCGCAGGGCTCGACTGTCTCGACCAGAGCGGCCGAAGACGACTGCCTTCTGAACGATCTACATTGCCAAGATTGCAGTGATAAATTTAAGACCGCGTATTATACGCAAATAATCCCGTCTTGAATAGTCAATCCAGAGACTGAAGGAACTTCGAAGGGGATTCGCAAGTTCCGGACCGGAAAGCGTCAGGTTAGATCTATCTTGCTGCCTGATAACGGTTTATCGCGTTCCGTCGCTCCGTCTTTCCATCCCGGACGGAGCCTCAAACATCATTAACAAAGATAAAGTTCAACCTTCCGCGCGTTTCCGGTCTTTCGGCGTCCGGGAGGAAGGTTGAACCGGGTGTTGTTGAGCCTGATTTTTGTGGTCGGGAGGATCAGCCGATCAGCACCTCGTCCACTTCCTTGAGAGTATCTTCGATCAAGGGTCTGTGATTGAGCGCATTGTTCTCGAGGTAGACCTCGACGACGGAAGAAGCATTGAGCCTCCCCTGAATGAGCGCTTCGGAGATCGGGTCCTCGATGTACCGCTGGAGCGCGCGCCGCAAGGGGCGGGCTCCGTAATTCCTGTCGGTGCAGGTCTGATCGACTATCCACTGCCGGGCTTCGGGCGTCAGTCTGATCTCGAGCTTGCGCAGTTTGAGCGTCCGGTTGAGCTGATCGAGGAGCAGTTCGACGATCTTGAGCAGGTCTTCATCGGTCAGCGGCTCGAAGACGATCACCTCGTCGAGCCGGTTGATGAACTCGGGATTGAAGACCTCGCGGACAGAGGACATGACGCGCTCCTCGGTCCGTGTGATTACCTCGTCGCGCGATGCCTGGAATCCGAGCTGCCCGCCTTTGTGGATGAACCGGGCGCCGATGTTCGAGGTCATGATGATGATGACGTTCTTGAAGTCGACGGTGTTGCCGATGGCGTCGGTCAGAATGCCGTCCTCGAAGACCTGGAGCAGGATATTGAAGATGTCAGGATGCGCCTTTTCGATCTCGTCGAGCAGGAGCACGGAATACGGATTGCGGCGGATGCGCTCAGTCAACTGGCCGCCCTCCTCGTATCCGACGTAGCCCGGCGGCGAGCCGATCAGTTTCGAGATCGAGTGTTTCTCCATGAACTCGGACATATCGAACCGGATCATTGCCCGTTCGGAGCCGAACAGGAAATCGGCGAGCGACCTGGCAACCTCGGTCTTGCCGACGCCGGTCGGTCCGAGGAAGAGAAACGACCCGACGGGTCGGTGCGGATTCTTGAGTCCGGCGCGTGAACGGCGGATGGCCCTGGCCAGCGCGGAGATCGCCGAGCCCTGACTGACGATCCGCTGGCCGAGCTCGGCTTCGATCCTCAGCAGCTTGGCCGATTCCTCTTCCTGAAGCGCCGTGACCGGAATGCCGGTCCATCTGGCGATCACTTCATCGATATCCGATTTCTCGACCGTGGCGGCGACGTCCTCGAACTCGGTGGTTTCATAGAACTGGCTGCCGCGGCGGGAACTGCTGTAACCGTAGTCGCGAGAATCGCGCTGCTGCCAGCGCGACGGCGGAGCGTAGCCGCTCTCGCGCTGGGCGCGCAGTTTCACACGGGCTCCGGCTTCGTCGATGATGTCGATCGCTTTGTCCGGCAGGAATCGATCAGGCAGATAGCGGTTCGACTGATAGACCGAGGCCTCGATCGCTTCGGCTGTGTATCTGACGTTGTGGTATGACTCGTATCGGTCCTTGACGCCGTCGAGGATGCTGATCGTCTCCTCTTCGGTCGGAGCCGGAATCTTGACGGCCTGGAAGCGGCGTTCGAGCGAGCGGTCCTTCTCGATCGACTTTCTGAATTCCGAGGGCGTGGTCGCGCCGATGCACTGAATCTCGCCGCGCGAGAGCGCCGGCTTGAGAATGTTGGCGGCGTCCAGGCTGCCTTCAGCCGAACCCGCGCCGACCAGCGTATGCAGTTCGTCGATGAAGACGATGTAGTGCGGATTCTCCATCAGTTCGCGCATGATCGTCTTCATGCGCTCCTCGAACTGTCCGCGATATTTGGTGCCGGCGACGATCAGGCTCAGATCGAGCGCGAGGATCTTCTTGTCCGCGAGGAATGTCGGGACGTCGCCGTTGACGATGCGCTGGGCGAGCCCTTCGACGATCGCGGTCTTGCCGACTCCGGGTTCGCCGATCAGGACCGGATTGTTCTTGGTCCGGCGGCAGAGTATCTGCACGACGCGATCGATCTCCGCTTCGCGGCCGACCAGCGGATCGAGCCGTCCCTCGGCGGCCGCGTCGGTCAGGTCGCGGCTGAACTCGACCAGATGAGGCGTCTCCTTGCGCGTACTGGTGGTCCGATCGACGTTGGCCTGGCGCATCAGGTCCTGTCGGATGTCGGTCAGCCGCAGTCCTCGTTCGTAAAGAATCTCGGCCGCGACGGAGTTCTCTTCGCGGAGCAGGCCGAGCAGCAGGTGCTCTGTCCCGATGTGCCTGTTGCCGAGCCGTTCGGACTCCTCGGCCGCGAAATGAAGAACCCGCTTGGCCTCGTTCGAAAGCGGCAGATCGATGTTGGTCGAGATCCGGTCGCGCAGAATCGTCCGGCCCTCGATCTCTTTCCTGATCGATTCGATGTTGGCGTGCGAACGGTGGAAGAAGCGGGTCGTCAGGTTCTTGTCCTCGCGGATCAACCCGAGCAGAATGTGTTCCGCCTCGATTTGCGACGCGCCGAACTGGCTCGCCTCATAGCGGGCAAAGAAGATGACTCGGCGGGCTTTCTCGGTATATCTCTCGAACATCCGGACCAAATTTCAGTTATCGCGATACGGATCGCTGTTATTGCTGTGAGCTGACGGACGGGACCCCCATCGATTCCGTTCGAAAACTCAATCCTGAAAGAGCTGCCCGTTATCCAGCCTCAGCACCCGGTCGCAACCGGAGGCCAGCAGGTCGTTGTGAGTGACTATTATAGCAGTTAATCGCTCCTCCGACTGTAACTCACGGATCAGGAGGTGAATCTCCTCGCCGGTCCGTTTGTCGAGATTGCCGGTCGGTTCATCGGCCAGCAGGAGCGACGGCCCGCAGGCCAGAGCGCGCGCGATGGCGACGCGCTGCTGCTCTCCGCCGGAAAGCTCCCCCGGACGATGATCGGTGCGCCCTCCAAGTCCCACCCGATCGAGCAATCGCAGCGCCCTGTCGGTTGCCTCTCGTTTTGAGCTGCCGCCGATCAGGAGAGGCATCATGACATTCTCCGTCGCGGTGAACTCCGGAAGCAGGTGATGAAACTGAAAGACGAATCCGATCTGTCGATTTCGGAAGCTGGCCAAGTCTAGCTCACCGGATTTTGCGATGTCAAACTCGCCTATTTTGATGCTTCCGGAAGTCGCCCTGTCGAGTCCGCCGATCAGTTGCAGCAGAGTGGATTTTCCGGCGCCCGAGGCTCCGATGACGGCGACCATCTCGCCGCGCCCGACATCGAGGTCGAGGTCCCTGAAGACGGTTACCCGTTCGGCCCTCCCCTCGTGGATCTTCGTCAGCCCGCGCACGCAGACCAGCGGCTCAACGGTCATCGGCGTCTCCATCCATCAATGACAGAAAGAAAGGCAGGTTGCCGAAGGAAGAATG
>CALBSU010000340.1 GCA_937967285.1 uncultured Acidobacteriota bacterium | reverse complement strand
GAGGCCGGCGTCTTGGCCATGCAGACCGGCAGGTTGCCGTATCCGAGGTCGGTGAACTTCTTGAGCATCTTTTTAGCGTTCGAGTCGAAATAGACGGAAGATGCGCCGTAGATCTCGCGCGCCACTGTGCGGACCTTCTCTTCGAGCGGCATATCAAGCGGGTAGAGCGAATGGACTTCGTCCGTGCTGCTGCGGTCGGCGACGGCGACGACCTTCTCCGCCAGTTCGATCGCGCCTTCGCCTCCCCTGTCATAGCATTCGATGACGGCGCTCATGACTCCGTTTTCGCGGCAGTAATCGTCGATCACCTGGATCTCTTCGGGGGTATCGGATTTGAACTTGTTGATCGCGACGACTACGGGGACCTGAAACTTTCTGACGTTCTCGAGGTGCTTGCCGAGGTTGGCGAGGCCGCGCCGGAGCGCATCGATACCCGGCGACTTGTCGCCCGGTTCGGCGCCGTGGGCCGCGAGGGCCTTGACCGTCGCGATCATGACCGCGACCGAGGGCTTGAGCCCCGATGAGTGCATGGCCAGATCGAAGTACTTCTCGGCTCCGAGATCGGCCCCGAACCCGGATTCATTGATCACATAGTCGGCGAGCCTGACCGCCATCAACTGAGAGATGACGCTGCTGGTTCCGTGTGCGATGTTGGCGAAAGGTCCGGTGTGGACGAGCGCCGGCGTATTCTCGGTTGTCTGGACGAGGTTCGGCATGACGGCTTCGCGGAGGAGGACCATCATCGCGCCGGTCACCTTGAGGTCCCGCGCCCTGATGATCTTTCTGTCCAGATTGAATCCGATCACGATCTCGTCCAGGCGACGGCGCAGATCCTGCCACGAGTTCGCCAGCCCGAGGATAGCCATGATCTCGGAAGCCGCGGTGATGACGAATCCGGATTCACGCGGGACGCCGTTGTTCTTGCCGCCCAGACCGACGATGATGTGGCGCAGCGCGCGGTCGTTCATATCCATCGTTCGCGGCCAGAAGATATTGTCGACGTCGAACCTCAGCTCGTTGCCGTGGTGAATGTGCGAGTCGATCGCAGCGGCCAGCAGGTTGTGGGCGCTTGTGATGGCATGAAAATCGCCGGTGAAATGCAGGTTGATGCGTTCGGCGGGGAGAACCTGAGCCCGCCCGCCTCCGGTGGCTCCGCCCTTGAGCCCGAAGACCGGCCCGAGCGACGGCTCGCGCAATGTCAGCAGCGCCTTGCGCCCGATCTTCTCCATCCCCTGCGCCAGACCGATCGAAACGACAGTCTTCCCCTCCCCGTGACTGGTCGGCGTGATCGCCGTAACCATGATCAGCTTGCCTTTCGGCTTCCGCGCATCGTTTTTGAGCAGATCGAGCCTGATCTTGGCCATCTCGGCGCCGTAATAGATCAGGTCATCATCGGACAGATCCAGTTTCCGTGCGATATCTTTGATCGGTAAGAGTGCGTTCATTATGATCTTTCTCCTGATGTTCATTCCGGCTTCGAGGGATTTCTGAGAGTCTCTTCAATTCAACCTTGATGCCGAAAGATATTTGGTTGATGATCTTGTATCTGATTCCAATTTCAGTACTCAAATAGAATATCTGTAACCGCTCACAACAGTGGAACCTGAGTCTCTTGTATATTTAAACGCAGAGGCGCAGAGGGGGCAGAGAGTTTTGAACATGGCAATGTTCGCTACATGCCCATTGAATGAGACTCCGGATTTTTATATCCGCAATATCAATCTCTGTCACCTCTGCGCCTCTGCGTTATATAACCAAAACATCATATGAAAACAGTCACGCCAGAAGATGCCGTAGCAATCATCAAGTCCGGGGATCGCGTGTTCATACACGGGGCCGCGGCGACTCCGCACCGCCTGATCGAAGCCATGACCGCCCGCGCGGACGAGCTGAGGGATGTCGAGATCGTCCACCTGCATACCGAAGGTCCGGCGCCATACGCGAAGAAGGAACATTCCCGGGCATTCAAAACCAACGCACTGTTCATCGGCGCGAACGTGCGGCCGGCGATCGCCGAAGGCGGCGCCGATTACATCCCGGTCTTCCTGAGCGAGGTGCCGGCGCTCTTCAGGCGAAACATCCTGCCGCTCAACGTGGCGCTGATCCATGTTTCGCCGCCCGACAAACACGGTTTCTGCTCGCTCGGCGTATCGGTCGACGTCGCCTGCGCGGCCGTCCAGACGGCCGAATACGTCATCGCCCAGATCAATCCGAACATGCCGCGGACGCACGGCGACGGGCTGCTTCACGTCAACCAGATCAGTTACGCCATCGAAGTCGATGAACCGATGCCCGAGAAGGAACCGAACCGGCTGACCGGAGTCGAACTGGCGATCGGCCGCAACTGTGCCGGACTGATCGAGGACGGAGCGACCATCCAGATGGGCATCGGAGCGATCCCGGACGCCGTTCTGGTCGCGCTCGAACACCATCGCGATCTCGGCGTTCATACCGAAATGTTCTCGGACGGCCTTGTCGAGCTGGTCAAAAAGGGAGTCGTGACCGGCAAGAAAAAACGCGTCCATCCCGGAAAGATCGTCAGCAGCTTCACCATGGGAACGCGCCGGCTCTACGATTTCGTCGACGACAATCCGTTCGTGGTCATGCTCGATGTCGCGTATGTCAACGATACCGACGTCATCCGCAGGAATCCGAAGGTGACCGCGATCAACAGCGCGATCGAGGTGGACATCACCGGACAGGTTTGCGCCGATTCGATCGGAACGGTGCTCTATTCCGGCGTCGGCGGTCAGATGGACTTCATCCGCGGCGCTTCGCTCTCCGAAGGCGGCAAGCCGATTATCGCCCTGCCGTCAATCACCGGCCGCGGAGAATCGCGGATCGTCTCGTTCCTCAAACCCGGAGCCGGCGTCGTCACCACCCGCGCTCACGTTCATTACGTCGTGACCGAATACGGAATCGCCAACCTCTACGGCAAGAACCTCAAGCAGCGTGCCCGCGCCCTGATCGAAATCGCTCACCCGTCGCACCGCGAACAGCTCGAACGCGAAGCGACTGAGAGATTCCGCCATCTGCCGGATTGACGTTTTTCAAAGAACTTCAGGCGGTTTCGCGCCGGTAGCTGTGGAGCGCGCGCATGTACTGTGCGCGCTCGAACTCTGTCGGATTCGAGCAGTGAAGCTGGCTCATGCTTCCGCGCATCTGCCGGATCGAATCGTATTCGTGCTCGATCATCCATCGGTTGAGATCCTTCTCGAGCGCTCCGATGTACTCAATCCCGTGTCTCAGCAGCGCCGAGCAGAGCATGGTCACGCTGGCGCCGACCATGATCATCTTGACGACATCATGCGAGGTGTGAATGCCGCTGGTTGCGGCCAGATCAGCCTTGATCCGTCCGTAGAGGATCGCGATCCAGCGCATCGGCAGCCTCAGCGCGTGGGGCGTCGAGAGAATCACATTCGGCCGGACTTCCAGCGTATCGAGATTGATGTCGGGCTGGTAGAACCGGTTGAAGAGCACCAGCCCGTCGACCTTCTCATCATCGAGCCGCGTCGCCATGTTCGCCAGGTTGCTGAAGAACGGACTCAGCTTGACCGCTACGGGGATTGTCACCTGAGACTTGACCATCTCGACTATGTCCAGATAGGTCTGCTCGACGGCGCTCCCTGAGATCCCGGGGTCGGTCGGAATATAGTAAATGTTCAGTTCGAGCGCGCTGGCCCCCGCCTGCTGCATCTCGCGCGCGTACAGCGTCCAACCGCCGCTCGATGTCCCGTTGAGACTGGCGATGATCGGAATATCGACGGCTTTCCTCGCCTTGCGGATGTGATTCAGATACTCCTCCGGCCCGACGTGGAATTCGGGCGGCTCGGGGAAGTATGTCAGCGCCTCGGCGAAGCTCTCTGTCCCGTGCGTCAGATAGTAGTCGAGTTCGAAACGGTCGTGCCTGAGCTGCTCCTCGAAGAGCGAATGGAGCACCACGGCTGATGCTCCCGCGTCCTCCATCCGCCTGATGTCGTCAATTTCCTCGGAGAGCGGCGATGCTGCCACGACCAGCGGCGACCGCAGATTCATTCCCAGATAATCGGTTGTCAGATCCATATCGTTTCCCGTTGATGAAATTTATCGATTCCCGGCCTCACTGAAGCTGCAGGCTGGCGTGTTCCGGCTCCTCGCGCGGAGCTTCCGGCCTGCGCGACGCCATGTATTCGTAGAGATGCCAGCGCTCGTAGACCTCTTTCTGCGCCTCGGCGAGCAACTCGCGGGCCTCTTCCGGATGGCTCTTGGTCAGCATCTTGAAGCGGTTTTCGAGGTACATGTACTGTTCGAGCGGGATCTTCGGAGCCCGCGAATCGAGCTGCAGCGGATTCTCGAGCTGCGCCGCGCGATCCGGATGGAAGCGGTAGAGCAGCCACTGTCCCGAATCGACCGCCGCCTTCTGGTTGCGCATGCCCGTGGTCATGTTGATTCCGTGGGCGATGCAGTGGCTGTAGGCGATGATCAGCGACGGGCCGTCATAGGCTTCAGCCTCGAGAAAAGCCTTGAGCGTGTGCTCGTCTCGCGCTCCCATCGCGACGCGTGCAACGTAGACGTTGCCGTATGTCATGGCGATCAGCCCGAGGTCCTTCTTCGGCGCCCGCTTGCCGCCGGCGGCGAATTTGGCAACAGCCGCGCGCGGAGTCGCCTTGGACATCTGCCCTCCGGTGTTCGAGTAGACCTCGGTATCCAGAACCAGAATGTTGACGTTGCGGCCGCTGGCCAGCACGTGATCCAGTCCGCCGTAGCCGATGTCGTATGCCCAGCCGTCGCCTCCGACGATCCAGACGCTCTTTCTGACCAGCAGATCCGCCAATGAGAGAAGCTGCCGGGCCTCGGGCTCATCGATCCCCGCGAGCTTCCGCTTCAATTCGGCCACTCGCCCGCGCTGATCGTGAATGTCCGCTTCATCCTTCTGCTCGGCGTCGATAATCGACGAGGCGAGTTCCTGGCCGACACGGCCGCCCAGGTTCTTCAGGAGCTCAGCCGCGAACTTCGCCTGATGATCCATCGAGACGCGGAAGCCCAGGCCGAACTCGGCGTTGTCCTCGAAGAGCGAATTGGACCAGGCCGGGCCGCGCCCGTCGGCATTGACCGTGTAGGGCGTCGTCGGCAGGTTGCCGCCGTAGATCGACGAACAACCGGTCGCGTTGGCGATCACCGCGCGATCTCCGAAAAGCTGAGTCAGCAGTTTGATGTAGGGCGTCTCTCCGCAGCCGGAACAGGCGCCCGAGAATTCGAACAGCGGCTCCTGCAACTGCTGCTGCCTGATATTCGAGACCTTGATCAGCCTGCGGTCGATCTCGGGGATGGTCAGGAAGTGGTCCCAGTTTTCGCTCTCCTGCGCGCGCAGCGGAGGCTGGGGTTCCATGTTGATAGCCTTGAGCCGCGTCTGCGACTTGTTCTTCGCCGGACAGACGTCGACGCAAACGGCGCATCCGGTGCAGTCCTCTGGCGCTACCTGAATGGTGTACTTCAACCCGCCCCATTCCCTGTCCTTAGCGGCGCAGGATTTGAAGGTCGCGGGAGCATCCGAGAGATGCTTTTCGTCATAGACCTTGATGCGGATCACGCTGTGCGGGCAGACCATCGCGCACTTGCCGCACTGGATGCAGACATCCGGATCCCAGACCGGGATTTCGAGCGCCAGATTGCGCTTCTCCCATTTGGCCGTGCCGCTCGGATAGGTGCCGTCGCACGGCAGGGCGCTCACCGGCAGGTCTTCTCCGCGGCCGGCGATCATCGCTCCCAGCACGTTGCGAACGAAATCAGGCGCGGCGCCCGCGACCGGCGGCGGAAGCTCGTACCCGCCCGTCACCTCGCCCGGAATCTCGACCGGATAGAGATGATCGAGCGTGTTGTCGACCGCCCGGATGTTCATCCCGACGATCTCCTCGCCCTTGTTGCCGTATGTCTTGCGGATCGCAGTCTTGATCGCCTCGATCGCTTCCTCGCGCGGCAGCACGCCCGAGAGCGCGAAGAAACAGACCTGCATGACCGTGTTGATTCGATTCCCCATGCCGGAATCCCGGGCTACCTTCGTCGCGTCGATGACGTAGAGCTTCGCCCGTTTCGCGATCAACTGCTCCTGCATCC
>CALBSU010000339.1 GCA_937967285.1 uncultured Acidobacteriota bacterium | reverse complement strand
ATCGTCGCGTGAGCGACGATTGATATCAGCCGTCGCTCACGCGACGGGAATTCATCTACGAAAGCTGTCCGTGCCGTAAACGGCAAGGCTAAATTCTTACGCCCGCTCCGCGGGCTGATCAGTTACAAGTAAAATGTAGAAAGTAGCGTTTCGATCATTTATTAGTTGACCGGAACGCCAGCTTTCTGCTTTTTTCTTTCTACTTTCTACTTTCTACTTTCTACTTTCTACTTTCTACTTATTCTGCTCATCCAGCCATTTCTTCAGCGGCGCGAAGTAATCGAGGATGGCGGTGGCATCCATCTTGTCCTCGCCGGTCATGGCCTTGAGAGCTTCGGGCCACGGGCGGCTGAGTCCCATCGCCAGCATCTTTTGCAGTTTTTCGCCGACCTGCTTGTTGCCGTAGATCGAGCAGCGGTTGAGCGGTCCCTTGTACCCGGCTTCGCGGCAGAGCGCGCGGTGGAACTGGAACTGCAGGATGTGGGCGATGAAGTAGCGACTGTAGGGGACGTTGGCGGCGACATGGTATTTGGCGCCGGCGTCGAAATCGCTTTCGCTGCGGCCGACAGGGGCCGAGACTCCCTGGTATTTCTCGCGCAGCTCCCACCATGACTTGTTGTAATCGCCCGGCGAGACCTCTCCCGAAAATACCTTCCAGCGCCACTGATCGACCAGGTATCCGAAGGGCAGGAACGAGACCTTCTCGAGGGCCATTCTGAGCAGCAGGTCGATGTCGGCGCTCTCATCCGGCGCCTTGTCGATCATCCCGATCTGTTTGAGGTATTCCGGCGTGACGGACAGGGCGATGGTGTCGCCGATTGCCTCGTGGAAGCCGTCGTTGGCGCTGCCCTGGAAGAGCGGCGGCTGCGGAGCATAGGCCATCTGGTAGTAGTTGTGGCCGAGTTCGTGATGGATGGTCGAGAAGTCTTCCTCGTTGATATTGATGCACATCTTGAGCCGGACATCCTTCTGGCTGTCGATGTCCCAGGCGCTGGCGTGGCAGACCACATCGCGGTCCTGCGGCTTGACGAACATCGAACGCTGCCAGAACGTCTGCGGCAACGGATCGAATCCGAGCGAGGTGAAGAACTTTTCGCCGTAGCGCACCATCTGGAGCGGATCGGTCTTGCGGGCGACGAGGATCCCTGTCAGGTCGTACCCCGCGCCGGCTGTCGGCGGTTTGAGGATGTCATAGATGTTGCCCCACTGCTGGCTCCACATGTTGCCGAGCAGGTGAGCGGGGATCGGCCCGGTTGCCGGAACGACCGCATCGCCGTACTTCTGTCTCAGTTTGTTTCGGGTGTATGTGTGGAGTGAATCGTAGAGCGGTTTGACCTGCTGCCAGAGGCGTTCCATTTCGGCCGCGAACGCATCGGGCTCCATGTCGTAATTGGATCGCCACATCGCTCCGAGATCCTTGAACCCCATCTCGGCGGCGCCTTTGTTGGCCAGTTCGACGAATCGCACGTAGTCCTTGCGATACGACGGCGATACGGTCCTCCAGCCGGCCCATGCTTTTTTCAGCTCTTCGGGATTGCGATTCTGTGCGAGGATCTTCTCGAGATCGCCGAGGCTCTGGCATTTGCTCTGATCGCCGTCGGGACAGAACTTCCCTTTGCCGTATGCGCTCTCCATGCCGATGACCAGTTTGGTCAGTTCTTCTCTTTCGGCCGGATTGCCCGGCGCAGGCAGCGGCGTCGCGAGTTTGAGCAGTTTAAGCTTGCGCGCCACGTCCTCGGGCAATGTCAGTCCGTCGAATTTCCGGGCTTCCTCGGCGAGATCCTTGATGGTTGCGGTCAGGGCGTCACGGGCTTCCGCCGCGATGATCTCGGAATCGTCGGTGATGTACGTGCTCTGGATCCAGCTTGCACGCCCGTCTTTGATCGCCGCGGCGAGATAGCGCTTTTCCGCCTCCTGAATGAATTTTTCGGCATCCGCGACGGACGCTCCGCCGCCGGGACCTCCTCCCGTGCAGGATACGCTCAGAATCAGAATCGCGCCGGCAAGGTATGTGGAATATCGTTTGAAAAGTGCGTTGATCATTGTTTAAACCTCCGATAAGTGAAAGTAGAAAGTAAAAAGTAAAAAGTAGAAAGTGTACGGAAGTAATCTGTCTGTGTGGAAAAAAGAGTTCTTAAACCTTTCTACTTTCTACTTTTTACTTTCTACTCACTATTCAATCCATTAACTGCCCGCCATTGATTTCGATCGTTTCGCCGATGATATAGCTTGCGGCGTCAGAGGCCAGAAAAGCAATGACGCGTCCGCATTCTTCAGCCGTGCCGACGCGGCCGAGAGGGATCGCTGCGGCGAACTGGTTCATCATCTCGGCGGTCGAGAGCCGTTCGTGGAACGGGGTTGCGATGACGCCGGGAGCGACTCCGTTGACCCTGATGCCATGGGGCGCAAGCTCCTTTGCCATCCCCTTGGTCAGGCACATGACGCCGGCTTTTGCCGCGGCATAGACGGCGGCGCCCGGGCCTCCGCCGTTGTGCCCGGCGATCGAACCGAGGTTGATGATCGTTCCGCTGCGGCGGCTGATCATTTCGGGCATGACGGCCTGAGAGCAGAGCAGGACGCTCTTGAAGTTGAGGTCCATGACTCGGTCCCAGAGATCCTCCGTGAAATCCAGCAGCGATGACCGTTTGATCAGATCTCCGGCATTGTTGACGAGGATGTCGATCGGTCCGAGCTCGCCGCGAACGCCTTCGACCATAGCCGTTATTGCGGCCTTGTCGGTCACGTCGGCCTGGACGATCATTCCTCGCCCGCCGGCGGCGACTATGCGGTCGAGAGTGTCCCGGGCGTCGTCCAGCCCTCGGTTGTAGTTGACCGCGACGGCCGCGCCGCATTCAGCCAGCGCGATTGCGGCCCATTTGCCGATCCCCTTGCTCGCGCCGGT
>CALBSU010000338.1 GCA_937967285.1 uncultured Acidobacteriota bacterium | reverse complement strand
GGTTCCTTCGGATAATTCTCGGCGTAGACATCGATCAGTTTGACGATCCAGTCGCTGTCGCTGCCCGAGGTCGAGGCGAAGAGTCTGGCCGCGACATCTCCGGTGACGATCAGATCCTCTGTCAGCGGATCGGAGGTCCAACTGACGACGTCAGGTCGCTGATGAGCGAAGCGCTGGTCCTCGACCAGCCAGGTTCGCCAGCCTGATCCGAGCGGAAAGTAGGTCGGTTCGACCGGACGGGCCCGGTACGGCACGGGATTGGCGGGATCCGAAATGTAACTGTCGAATGCGCCGTCGGTCTCGGGCGGCGGATCGAAAGAGAGTTTCCCGCCCGCGCGGAAGTAGAGGTTCCTGGTCTGGTCCGTCGGAGGCCACTGATCATAGCGCTGCCATGTGTTCGAACCGGTCCGGAACGTGATCGCTTCGGTGATGCCCGGTTTTCCCTTGTCCTTGAGCCAGAAGGCGAACCAGGGCGCCTCGATCTGCTCGCGGTAGTACTGGCTTGTATTGCTGTCGAATTTGATATTGCCGAGGCTGCTGCCGTCGGCGCGCGCCCAGCCTCCGTGGTTCCACGGCCCGGCAACGAAGAAGTTGCGGCGCGATGAGTCATGCTTCTCGAGCGTGCGGTAGATCTTGAGCGGGCCGTAAAAATCCTCCTGGTCCCACCATCCCGCGACGGTCAGCATTGGAACCTTGACGCTATTGAGGTAACCCGCCATGGCCTGATTGCGCCAGAACTCATCGTAGTTCGGATGCTCGACGAAGTCGTTCCAGGTCGGAATCTTTCCGTGCAGATATTTTTCGTTGACGTTCGAGAGCGCGCCGAGACGGAGATACCACTCGAAGGTATCGTAGGCGTCGAAGCTGAACCGGTAACTCTCCTTGCTGGTCTCCATCAACGTCGCGTACTCGAACCCGTAACTGAGCCTGAATGCACCGTTGTGATGGAAGTCGTCGCCGATGAACATGTCCGCCGGGGAGGCCTGCGGCGACGAAGCCCTGAGCGCGGGGTGCGGATTGAGCGTCGCCATGGCCGCCGTCCAGCCGGGATACGAAATGCCGATGATGCCGACGCGCCCGTTGTTGTTCGGGACATTTTTGATCAGCCAGTCGACCGTGTCCCAGGCATCGGTCACCTCGTCGACGGCCTTCGGATCGCTGAGCGAGACGGGCGCGCGCTGCATGACGAACTGCCCTTCGGATTTATACCGCCCGCGAATGTCCTGGAAGACGAAGATATAGCCTTCGGCCGCCAGCGCCCTGAATTTGCCTTCCGCGAAAGACCTCGGATTTTCAGCGGCCTGGTACGGCGTCCGTTCGAGGATGATCGGCAGGGGGCCGGCCTTGTCCTTCGGAATGAAGATATTTGTATTGAGCCGGACTCCGTCCCGCATCGGGATCATGACGTTCTGCTTTTCGAACGGCTGTTCGGACTGGCTGCGAGTCGATCCTTCGAAGGGGAACAGAACTATAAGAAAAAGCAGTCCGGAGAATAACCTGATCAAGCGTGGCGCCATCGGGAATCGCCTTTCCTGTGGAGTGCGGCGCCGCTTTGGGCGCCGCTTTAGTATCAATGTTTGTCAAAAGCTGCGCCCGTGGGCGCAGCACTCCAAAGGGGTGATCGGATTTTCGATCTCTTTGGCGCGCTCCTCGAGATGATCCTTCAGCTTGAGATGCGGGACGCCCTCGATCCACCACCTCGGAGCCGGCTTGCCCATCAGCTGATGGTCGAAGAACTCCTTCATTCTGACGGTGTAGTCCTTCTGGTTTGCCGGAATTCGCAGACCGTGATTTTCGCCCTTGTACTGGAACATGACGACCGGTTTCTGCAGGCGTCTGAGCTGGTTGAAATACTCGATCCCCTGCGAGAAGTCGACCGCGCCGTCCTTGTCGTTGTGAAGGATGATGAGCGGCGTTTTGACGTTCCGGGCATGGTAGACCGGGGAATTTCTGATGTAGGCCTCGACGTTGTCGACCGGGCTGGTGGTGAAGCGGCCCTGGCTGCTCTCGAAGATCGACATGTTGCCGCTGCCGGTGTTCCAGTAGATCTGGTTGTACATCGAGATCATGTCGGTCAGCGGAGCGCCCGCGATCGCCGCGCGAAACGCCTCGGTCTGCGTCACCAGGAACGAAGTCTGATACCCGCCCCACGAATGACCGTGAATCGCTACGCGGTCCTTGTCGACGACTCCGGTCTCGATCGCAGCCTTGAGCGCCGGAAGCACGCACCAGACTGCCGACATCCCCGGATCATTCACCTTGTAGACGATGTCCGGCATCAGCACGGCGTAGCCGTTGCTGGTGTAGACGGATTTGTTGAAGCCGTTGGCCGACGGGAAAGTGTAGCTGTTCATCCCCTGCGAGAGCTTCTCGTAGATGTAGACGATCGTCGGGTAGCTCTTTCCCGGCTGGTAGTTGGCAGGGAGGAAGAGCGCGCCCTGCAGCTTGTCGCCCTTCGCGCTGGTGTAGTTGACCAGCTTCGCTCCGGCCGACCAGAGAAAATCCTTCTGTTGCGGGTTGGCCGTCGTCAGTCGCTGTCCCTGCCCGAGCGATCCGTCGGCGGCAAGGTAGTAGTCGGGATAGTCCTGATCGGTCTCGCGCGTGTAGAAATATTTTTCGGCATTCTTCGCCTTGATCAGCGAGCCGTAGGACGCATCGTCCCAGAGAAGCATCTTCGGTCCGGGTTTTCCGTCGTCGATGCGGGCGATGCCTCCCTTCTTCGTCCATTCTCCGTATGCCGTGACATACATCGGACCGCGCAGGTCGATTCCCTTCTCGTCGGGATCGAGCTGGAAACGGCGCCGGTAGCGGATCGAATCCTTCTTTCCGTTGACGGTCAGATTGACGGCCTTGCCGGACTGAACGGGCACGTTCCAGATATCCCATCCGTCCGAAAGGAGCACGGATCCGCTGTCCGTCGCCCAGCCGAGCGGGAAGGTCGGCGGCTTGACCACGTTGTGATCGTCCTCCTGATTCCAGAAGACCGCCGGCACATTGGCGGTGATGTTCTGCGAGCGACCGGCAGACAGATCGTAGACGTGGAAATGGCCGTTGTCGTAATAGAGGAATCGCGTTCCGTCCGGCGAGGCGCCGTAGGACCAGCGGTGCTTCCTGAGAATCTGCTTCCGGGCCCCGGTCTTCAGATCGACCGAGTAGATGTCCTGATAGCGCTGCCCGTCGAGGTTGCCCATCAGCTCGTAGCCGTTGTTGTCGTAACCGATCGCGAACCTGTGCTTCGGCGTGATCGTCACATTGCGCATCTCGTCATCGGCCAGCCGGACGAACTTTCTGTCCGCCAGGTGAAAGATCGAGAGGTAACTGAAGTTCTTGTCGCGAGACTCCTCGACCTGCTGCTGGGCCTGGAGACGCCTGTCCTGCCAGTGCCAGAGCACCAGATTGGCCGGATCGGGATCTTCCTCGGGCTTGCGCGCGGCGGGTGCGGGCTTCTCCTCGCCCTCTTTCGCCTTCTCTCCGCCCGGCGCTTTCTTCTTCTTCTTCACTTCATGGATTCCGAAGACGACCGCGCCCATATCGTCCGTCCATTCGGGGCTCCGATTCGGACTGATCGTCATCCCTGACGGGAACGATTTGTCGTCCTTCGGGTCGAACGCAACCTTCTGTGGCGCGCCGGCGCCGAAATTGAAGGCGACCAGGCTGTAGAGTTTGTCCTCGAATGCCTTGTCCTCGACGCCTTTGACCGCCGCCAGACCGTCACCCTTTTCGTTCCAGTTGAGACGCTTGTAGACGGCGTCTCCGCTGTCGAGCGGAACCACCGCGCCGGAGTTCATGTTGCGCGCCTGAATTCCGTTGCCGGTCCGGTCCTGCGCGTCGATGACCCAGGCCAGCCAGCCACCCTTCTTGTCGAAAGCGAATTCGGAGACGTTGCCGATGTTGAGCTGATTGGATGTCGCAAGCTCATGAAGAATGAGGTCCGATCCCGAGGGACGCTCCGGCGCAGTGGTTGCGCCTGCAGCCGGCGGAGCCGCGGGAGGCCCAGCCGGAGCCGCGCCGTATTTGTGCAGCGCGATCCATCCCGAATTCTCTCCCGAGAAGGCGAAGCGCCGGATCTTCTCGATCTCGACCTTCTTCCCGGTCTCGATGTTGACCAGCGCCACCTTGTTGTAGAGGGTGCGTCGCGTCTTGCGGGCCTGTTTCGCTTCCTTGAAACCGGGATAGATCGTGAAGGCCAGCCATTTTCCGTCGTCGGAGAAATCGAGATCGCCTCCGCCGCGACCGAACCCGCCTCCGGCCGGAGATTCGCCGACCGGGAACTTCCACTCCTTGCCGTCGCGAACCCTCCGCAGCACGACCTCGCCGTCGCCCTCGACAGGCACTATTTTGAAGGCGAAATACTCGCCATCGGCCGTCGCAACCGGCGAAGCTGCACGCTTCCATTTCATTATGTCGGTGAGCTCGATCGGGCGCTTCTGCGCCTGTGGAACTGCCTGCTGCGCCGCGGTTCCGAATGTCGCGCCGAAGATGACCAGCAGCGGCAGAATGCCGGCAATTAAACGACCTGTTTTCATATGACCATGCCTCCGGGAAGTAGAAAGTAAAAAGTAGAAAGTAGAAAGGTGCTTTGATGAAGTAACGGGTGCGATCAAGAAACGTCTTATCACTTTCTACTTTTTACTTTCTACTTTCTACTGATTATTTTCCAGTTTCGATAATACTCTCTTCCTTGAATGGGAGCGTATCCGGAGTCACCTTGACTCCGGTGGTGAACTTGAAAGGCGCCAGGCTGAGCCCGCTCGGGAAGGTCAGCTCGACGAAATAAGCCGTCCATCCGCGCCGGGGCTGGTCGACGCGCCCGACGTAGACGCCGTTGCCGTCGTCCTTAAGGTCGACGCTCGTCCAGCGCGGGCCGATCGTGGTCAACCGGAAGTCGCGCGCGCCCGGATTGCTGGCATGCCAGAGTTTGACCTGCGAGGGCTTGTCGTACGCCTTGACGCGGAATGTTCCGTCCTTCTCCAGCTTCCAGTCGAACCTCGGGAGCGAGCCGTTGTGGACGACCGCGTTGTAGCAGGCGAGCAGCGTCATCAGAGCGTCCGAGCCGCGGAGCGAGTGCTCTGCGTTCGGCACATACCGAAGATACTTCGTTCCCGGGAGATCGTTGAAGTAGTACTGCCACGAATCGGGCAGGAAGAACTGGTCGCCGGTCGCATTGATGATGAATTTGGGCATCGTCAGCCGGTTACGGTACTCGTACGGCTCGACGATCTTCATCAGAGCCTTGTACTTCGGCGATCCGGTCTGTTTCATGATCCCCATCTCTTCGTAATCGCCGACCGCCGGTGCGTAGTAGCCGTAGGCGGCGAAATGATGCTGAAACGACGGAACCACGTTGAGCATATCGATCACGATCGGAACGATAGCGACGACGCGCTTGTCGACGATCGCGGTCGTCCAGGTGGTCCATCCGCGCTTCGAGCCGCCGGCGACGACGAATCCGTCGATCTTGAGGTTGCCGCCCGCCTCGCTGCCGCAGAACGAGACGACGGTATCCATGGCGCGAACGGCGGCCTTGGTCATCGGCAGACGCGCCGGCCAGGTCTCGTCTCCGGTCTTCAGATATTTGTCCCAGGTGTAGGCGATGAAGGAATCCTCGGTCCGGGGTTTGTTGTCATCGGTGAAGGTGATCGGCTGGTTGGGGATCATCCTCAGCTCGGTGACGACCGATTTGCTTGCGACGGCGATCTGCGCGAACGATCCGTCGATCCGGTCCGGAACCCGGTCGTTGTTCGAACCGCCTCCGATGTAGAGCAGAGACTTGCTGCTCGTGACCGTGTCGGGCTTGACGACCAGCATCCAGTGCTTCCAGACGCTCCGGTTGAGCTCCTTCTCCGATCTCCAGGTCTGCGATGTCATGTCGATGACATAGGTCGTGTATCCGTTTCCGGGGATCGTCCTGACCAGCTCGTATTTATAGGTCGGATCGGGTTTGGCGACATACCGGTCGAGCGCCGTCTGATCCGTCGCCTGTCCGTACGCCGCGACCTGCAGCAGGATCACTGCCAGCGCGGGCAGAATCATTCCCATTCCCGAACGGAAAACTCGTGAACTCATATTTCTCATGTCGGATATTGCCTCCTTGGTGAGCAAAAAGGATATCATGGCTGCCGCGAAAGTCCCGAGTCTGAAAATGACGCCCCGGGAATGGCAATACGAACTTCTGCATTTCTCGCGACATGTATCAGGAACGGAATTCCGGGCCTCAGGTTACAACTTTTTCAGGAGTCGAACATGAAATTTGCTCTCTGGCTTGTAATTGCAACGGTTTGCCTGGTCGGTATGAAGCAGACTTCGGAGACGAAGGGGGCAGGACTGATCAAAAGTCTCCGCGCCGCTGATGATTTCCCGCTGACAGCCGATCCGAAATCCCCTAACTGGCGATCGGTCAAAGGCGTCACCGCGGAGCGGGGGCCGAAGGGCGATCCGATGCCCGGCCATCGAACAGAAATTCGATCGAGGTGGACTCCCGCCAACCTCTATCTGCTCTTCATCTGCCCCTACGATCAACTCAACCTGAAACCCGACCCATCGACGACGACCGAAACCAACGAACTCTGGAAATGGGATGTCGCCGAGGTCTTCATCGGCACCGATTTCAAGAATATTAAAAGATACACGGAGTTTCAGGTCTCGCCGCAGAATGAGTGGGTCGACCTCTTCATCGACAGAGGCAGCGATCCCCCGTCGCACGACTGGCAATGGAATTCGGGATACGAAGTGAAGGCGCGGGTCGATGCCGGCAGGAAGATCTGGTACGGCGAGATGAGGATCCCGATGAACAGGATAGATTCAAGGGAGCCGGTCCGCGGCAACCTGATGAGAATAAACTTCTACCGGATTCAGGGTCCGGCCTCGGCGAAGAGACATATCGCCTGGCAGCCGACAAACAGCAACAGCTACCATGTTCCCGAAGCCTTCGGCCTTCTCAAACTTGAATGAATTTCCGATCATCCACAAAGTACACGAGGAAAGCACTAAGCCGCGCGCTTCGGCCGGTTTATTCCCTGAGCGTCCTTTGAGTTCTTCGTGGATTAATGATTGAAAATGGCGAATCTGCTGAGACGGCCCTCTTTCGAGATGGCTGTGTTCGGCCGGTCAGCAGATTCGCCATTATGGTCGGCGAAAAATACCTTTTCTCTGCTCCCTCTCTGCGGAGAGATGCCCTCCATTCACCAACACCATGCAGTCGAACCCTGAAGGCATTCGGCTGCCACCAAATCGGAAAACACCTAATGGACTAACGATGGACAAACCTGAGGAGAAACCGTCAGGAGAACTTCCAAAGTTTCCCTCTCACTTCAGATAACGGATTTCCGCAGGCTGTTCCCTCATTGGAGCGAAAAAAAT
>CALBSU010000337.1 GCA_937967285.1 uncultured Acidobacteriota bacterium | reverse complement strand
AGACTCCTCCATGCCGAAGCGCAGAAAAAATTCCCGGGCTTCGAGGGCATGAACCAGAAAAGCAAGGCCGACGATGACATCCGCTCCGGCCAGGGCTCTCAGAATGGCGTCCCGGAACATCAATTTTCCGTAGCCTTTTCCCTTCTCGGCTGAATCGATCTCAAATCGAGCCATCAGAATCACAGGGACCGGGTAGCGTCCCAGCCCTTTCGTGATGCGAGGGGGCGCCCCGAAGGGGTGATGAGAATATAGCCAGGGGTGAAGCGAGGCCGCAGGCCGAGCGGAGCCCCTGGCGAGAATCATCAAACGACCGCGGCCTGAAGGGCCGCAAGACATACAACGTTATATTTCGCCCCTTCAGGGCTTGGCTCAAATAACCTCACCTACCAGGGGTTGCGCTCGGCCTGCGGCCTCGCTTCACCCCTGGCTTTCATTTCAGGCCCCGTTGGGGCTAGTGTCCAAATATCTCTAGTACCGATTTAGAAAATACCGGTCATTTTTTTGATTTATCGGCAATTTAACGGCAATTTAACGGCAAGGGTGGACGTCCAAAGCGACGCCGGGCCGTCGCACTCCACATATCAGTCACTATTTCCAGAGACCCACGCGACGCATCAGTTCACGGTATTCGGGATCAGTTCGGAGAGGCTCGAACCGGGGCTCGACCGCCAGGTTGATGACAAACGGGTCGTGATCGTCTACGGCCCGACTGAGGCTGTCAATTGATTTTCAAATCCGGAAGTGCGTAACATCAGGAAGTTAAATCAAACGAATTCCCGTTATCACGAGTTCCCGTCCCAGCGGAGGCTGCCGCCTCTCTGCGCTCTGATCTTCCGGGAACTGCCCCGGTATCGGACCTCTGCCGGACGCCCGAGCAGCGAGTGGATCGTCGCCTCGACCAGTTGCCCCGCCTTCCATTCGATGTCCACCTCGAAGCCGCCGCGCGCGCGCAGGCCTCTGACGCTGCCGTCGGGCCACGCTTTCGGCAGAGCCGGCAGGAGGGTTATCACGTCGTCACCGCTCTGCAGCAGCATTTCGGCGATGCCGGCGGTCGCCCCGAAGTTGCCGTCGATCTGAAACGGCGGGTGGGCATCGAAGAGGTTGTCGTAACTGCCGCCGGCAAAACCCACTCTTGAAGCATCGCGCTGCTTCTCGACCGGTCGCAGCAGCAACGCCAGCAGTTTGTGAGCGCGGTCGCCGTCGCCGAGCCTCGCCCACAGGTTGATCTTGTAGGCGAGCGACCAGCCGGTCGAGATGTCTCCGCGGACTTCGAGGGACTTGCGCGCGGCATCGGCCAGTTGCGGTGTCCTGACGGAATCTATTTCGCTTCCGGGATAGAGCCCCCAGAGATGGGAGACGTGTCGGTGGTTCGGTTCCGGTTCCGGGTACTCCTCCAGCCATTCCATGATGCGCCCGTCCGAACCGATGCGCGTCGGCGCGAGCCGGGCCATCTTCGCGGTCAGTTCCCTTCTGAACTCCGCGTCGACGCCGAGAATCCGCGAGCTTTCGATGCAGGCGCTGAAGAGGTATCTGAGAAGTTGATTATCGATCGTCGGGCCCATGCAGACGTGAGCGACCGATCCGTCGGGCATGCGGAACGAGTTCTCGGGCGAGTTGGCGGGCGCAGTGACCAGCCAGCGGTGTTTCGGCTCCTCGATCAGCAGGTCGGCGTAGAACCGCGCGGAGCCCTTCATGATCGGATATGCGCGGCGCAGGAATTCCCGATCGCGAGTGAAGAGGTAGTGATCCCACAGATGCTGGCAGAGCCATGCGGAGCCGGTGGTCGTCGATCCCCATGAAGCGCCCTCGCCCGGCGCGGTGAATCCCCACGGGTTTGTGATGACGTGAGCCACCCATCCGCGCGCGTTGTAGTAGAGCTTGGCGGTCAGCGCCCCCGGCTCCTGAAGCGATGAGATCAGGGAAAATAATGGTTCGTGCAGTTCGGAGAGATTGGCGACCTCTGCCGGCCAGTAGTTCATCTGGACGTTGACGTTGAGGTGCCAGTCGCCGTTCCACGGGGTCTGCAGCGTGTCGGCCCAGATCCCCTGCAGGTTGGCGGGCACTCCGCCGGGGCGCGAAGATGAAATCAGCAGATAGCGGCCGTACTGAAAATAGAGTGCGGCCAGACCCGGGTCATCTGAAACTCCAGGGGCGCGTATGCGCTCCGGTGTCGGCAACCTGGCAGCCCTGTCGCTCTCCGGCCCCAGCTTCAGCTCTACGCGATCGAAATAATGATGGTAATCAGCCAGGTGAGCCGCCTTCAATGCGCCGTAGCTCTTCGCAGCAGCGCGTTTCATATCCTGAGCCGATGCGACCACGGGATCAGGCGTGCGCCGTCCGGCGAAGCCCATGTAATCCGTCGCCGCGGTGATGAGCAGGATGACCTCATCGGCTCCGCGGACGCTCAGGCTCTGATCGGTCGCTTCGACAGTGCCGCCCCGGTTGATCGCCTTCAATCGCGCGGCATACTTCATTCCCGTGCCGTCAGTGCCGTTATTGAGCTGCCCCGTCATCAGCAGTTCGCTTTTGTCGTCAGGACTGACGGTGAACCGTTCCGGTCGTTCAAGGATCGCCGCAAACGAGATCCGGCCCGGCTGGTCGGCCGTCAACCGCATGACTATCGCCTGATCCGGCGCGCTTGCGAACGTTTCGCGCCTGTACTTCACACCGCCCTGCTCGAACTCGACGCGGACGAGGGCATCCGCCAGGTTCAAATCACGCCGGTAATTCGCCAGGACCTGATCCGTTTTTTCAAACCGCAGCCGCAGATCCCCGAGCATCTGATAGGACCCGTACGGCAGATTCATTCCCCGTGCGCGTCCCGAACCCTTACCCCGGCAGGTGAAGTGTTCATAAACCAGCTTCTCCGCCTCGACGTTTTTGCCGGCCAGCAGCAGGCGGCGGATTTCGGGGAGGTACGTCGCTGCGTCCGGACGGTCGGCGTCTTCACGGCTTCCCGACCAGAGCGTCCCTTCGTTGAGCACGACGCGCTCCTCCTCGACCCCGCCGAAGACGGAAGCTCCGAGCCGACCGTTCCCCAGAGGCAGCGATTCGAGCCATTCCGCTGCCGGTCGCCTGTACCAGAGGCTGAGCGGCTCGGCCGGCGCTATCGCTTCTTCCGCCCGGCCGGCCCGCAAACCTCCCGCAATCGCCAGGCCGAGAATCATAATTGATATCATTGCCGCCGGGATCGGATATGTTCTTATCTTCGCCATTTTCCCTGTCTGTCCAATCTGCGCAAATTTACAATCAGGCTTTCCGCCTCATAAAATAGCTAAAGCCATCATGTTGAATCAGTATATCTCTGATCAGCATGCCGAAATAACGACAACAATCAACAGAATTCGTACAAGGAGGATACTTTATGTCGAAACAGAGTGATTACACGGCGGAGGAATGGGACAACATCGTCTCGGCTCCAATGTTCACGGGATTGTATGTAACCAGCGCCGACCTGAGCGGACCGATCGGGATGATCAAGGAATCCATGGCGGTGATGAAGGCGGTCTTCGAGGCTGCCGAGGGATCGCAGACCGAGCTGATCAAGGGTGTCGCGGACGAGATAAAGGCCCGCCAGGGCAAGTTCAAGACGCCGGACATCTCGGGCAAGGATACCGCCGGGATGCGTGCGCTGTTGCTGGATCAGATCAAGGGAGCGGCGGCGGCGGTCGCTCACAAGTCGCCGGGCGAAGGCGATGAGTACCGGAAATGGCTGATGGCGCTGGCTCACAAGTCGGCTGAGGCAGCGAAGGAAGGCGGCTTCCTCGGCTTCGGCGGCACTCAGGTGAGCGAGGACGAAGGCCATGCGCTCAGGGAACTGGCTTCGGCTCTGGGCCAATAGGCGCGCAGGCAAGGTGCGCCCGCGTGCGAATCCCCGCTTCTCGCACGCGAGGGCGCGTGCGCACCTCATTTTACCGGCAGACGAAAAGCAGCCATCTGTTCGCCGTTACGGACGAGCAGGACGTCTCCGACGATCGCGGGGTGGTTCCAGGTCTTCCCTTCGATGCCCGGCACTCGGGCGAGTTCAGTGAACT